>JAYTVY010000570.1:0-1633 GCA_043743755.1 Bryobacterales bacterium
TATTTGCCCGCCCAATCGCACGGCGACGAATCCCGCATCGCCCACCGAATTTTTCGTCTCACAGCTGGACAGCAACCTGAACCTGGAATGGAGCTACAAGAGCACCAACACGCAGAGTTGCTCGCGGAATGCGGACGGGTCTCTGAAGTGCGTGAGCGATCATCCGGATGGCTTCGAGTGGTGCGTCAATGCGCCGCTGGTGGATGGCAACGGCGTGGTTTACGCGGCCAGTGAAGACGGCAGCCTGTATGCCATCAGTCAGGGCGGAACGCTGAAGCAGAAAATCTTTTTGCAGCTCTCGCTGGGGGCGGCGTACACGCCCACTTCCATGGGCAGCGATGGCAAGCTCTATACGCAGAACGCGGGACATCTGTTCGTGGTTGGGAATTGAACCTGCTATATTGCCAGTACCCATGAGTCAGAATCCGCTTCACCCCGACCTGAAGGGGCGCGTCGCCCTGGTCACCGGCGCTAGCCGGGGAATCGGCAAGGCGCTCGCGCTGCGGCTCGCGCAGGAAGGCGCCGCCGTGGTGATCGCGGCCAAGAGCGAAGAATCCACCGACCGGCTGCCAGGCTCCATTCATCAGACCGCCGAAGAGGTCCGGGCGCTGGGATCGAAAGCGCTGGCGGTGCCGGCGGATGTGCGCGATGAGGATGCGATTCGCGCGGCGGTGCACCGGGCCATCGAAGAGTTCGGCCGGCTCGACATACTGGTGAACAATGCCGGCGCTATCTGGACGAAGCCGATTCTGGAAACTCCGCCGAAGCGCTTTGACCTGATGATGGGCATCAATGTCCGGGCCGCTTATGTGAGCAGCTACTACGCGCTGCCGCACATGGTGAAGCAGCGCTGGGGTCACATTATTAATATGTGTCCGGGGCTAACCATGACGCCGTCGCCGGGCAAAGTTGGGTACATGATTTCGAAGCTGGGGATGGCGCGGCTCGCGATTGGACTCGCGGCTGAGCACCAGCAGGATAACGTGGCGGCGAACGCGCTGTGGCCGCGAACCATTATCGAAAGCCAGGCGTCCATCAACTGGAACATGGCCGACCGTTCGCAATGGCGCACGCCCGAGATTCTGTGCGACGCATGCATGGCGATCTTCGCGCAGGAGCCCGCGAGTTATACGGGGAAACAGTTGCTGGACGAGACTGTGCTCACCGAGTTGGCGGGAATGACCAACTTCGATCATTACTGGTGCGAAGGCAAGCCGCCCGAGAAGCCGATCTATATCGACCGGTGGTGAGGGGCTGTCTCGCCCTTACTTGTACTCGAGTTCGAGCCTGCAGTATCCGCTGGGACATGACAAAGTACACGTTGCGCTGCCCGTGTTCGGACAATTCCCATCGGTGAACGTAAGCGCTGCCGGCGTGAGTTTGTCATCGCCGCAAACGAAGTAGGTTCCATTTCCCTGCCACGCTGAGGGACAGGTCCCGGTGATGCCCAGCCCAAAAGTATGCGAATGGAGATTCACGTGGACAGCCCCGCCCGCGCTGGTCAGGCTCCACTTTCTATCCTTGACGGGAATCGATAACGTCGTGGACCCGGAACGATCGACAACGCTGATGGTATGCACCTTATGAAACGTCTTGAATACTTCCAGATCCCTATTGGAATTGGCGGCAGTGA
>JAYTVY010000571.1:0-2446 GCA_043743755.1 Bryobacterales bacterium
ATGGCCATGGTGGTGCGCGCGAACAAGTACGACGCCGGTATCGGCGGCCACATTTCCACGTACGCCTCACTGGCCACGCTGGAAGAGGTGGCGCACAATCATTTCTTCCACGCCCGCCACGGCGATCAGCCCGGCGATTTCGTTTATTTCCAGGGCCACGCCTCGCCCGGCGTTTACGCTCGCGCGTTTCTCGAAGGCCGTCTGACCGATCGCGACCTGCTGAATTTTCGCCATGAGCTTCACGAGGGCGGCGGCCTGTCCTCATATCCGCATCCCTGGCTGATGCCCGATTTCTGGCAGTTCCCCACCGTTTCCATGGGACTGGGGCCGATCAACGCCATCTACCAGGCGCGCTTCATGCGCTATCTGGAGAATCGCGGCATCATTCCGGTAACAGACCGCAAGATTTGGGGCTTTATGGGCGACGGCGAATCGGACGAGCCCGAATCGCTGGGCGCGCTCACGCTGGCGTCCCGCGAGATGCTCGACAACCTGATCTTCGTCGTAAATTGCAATCTGCAGCGCCTGGACGGGCCGGTGCGGGGCAACGGAAAGATCATCAATGAGCTGGAAGCCGCTTTTCGCGGCGCTGGATGGAACGTCATCAAGCTGATCTGGGGCAGCACCTGGGATGAGCTGCTGGCGCGCGATGAGAGCGGCATGCTGATCAAGCTGATGAATGAGTGCGTGGATGGCGAGTACCAGGCGTTCAAAGCCAAGGGCGGCGCTTACGTCCGCAAGGAATTTTTCGGCAAGTATCCGGAGACCGCTAAACTCGTGGAGCACATGTCCGACGAGGAGATCGGGACGCTGCGCCGCGGCGGTCACGATCCCTTGAAGGTTTACAACGCGTACAAGCGCGCAATGGAGCATAAGGGCGGGCCTACGGTCATCCTGGCCAAGACCATCAAGGGTTACGGCATGGGCGAAGCGGGCGAGGGCCGCAACGTCACGCACCAGCAGAAGAAACTCAACGAAGACGAGCTGCTCTACATCCGCACCCGCTTCGATATCCCGGTTTCCGACGAGGATGTCCATACGGTGAGCTTTTACAAGCCACCCGAGGATAGTCCCGAAATGTCCTACATCCGGGAGCGCATGGAGGCCATGGGCGGAAGTTTACCGGCCCGCAAAGTGACGCCAATCACCATCCATGCGCCGGCCATGGAGACGTTCAAGGAACAGTTCGAGGGTTCGCAAGGCCGCGAAGTTTCCACCACCATGGCGTTTGTGCGGGTGCTCACCCAATTGATGCGCCATCCCGAACTGGGCAAATACATCGTCCCCATCATTCCCGATGAAGCCCGCACCTTCGGCATGGATTCCATGTTCCGGCAGTTCGGCATTTACTCCAGCAAGGGCCAGCTCTACACGCCGGTGGACAGCGACATGTTCCTGTTCTACAAGGAAGCCAAGAACGGCCAGATGATCGAGGAAGGCATTACCGAAGCTGGATCCATGGCGTCCTTCACCGCCGCCGGCACCGCGTACGCCAATTACGGCGTGCCGATGATCCCGTTCTTCACCTACTATTCGATGTTCGGATTCCAGCGCATCGGAGACTTGGTGTGGGCCTTCGCCGATTCGCGCGGCAAGGGCTTCTTGATGGGCGGCACGGCGGGCCGGACCACGCTATCGGGGGAGGGCTTGCAGCATCAGGACGGGCACAGCCTGGTGCTTTCGAGCACGATTCCGACGTGCGCCAGCTATGACCCGGCGTATGCCTACGAGATTGCGGTGATCGTGCAGGACGGCATCCGGCGCATGTATCAGGAGATGGAGGATCGCTTCTACTACCTGACCATCTACAACGAGAATTATGCCCAGCCGCCAATGCCCCAAGGCGTGGAGGAAGGCATCTTGCGCGGCATCTATCGTTACGCAAAAACAGACGGCTCGCAGATCAATCTCTTCGGCAGCGGACCGATTCTGAATGAAGCGCTGAAAGCCCGGCAAATCCTGGCCGAGCGTTACCAGGTTCCCTCCGACGTATGGAGCGTGACCAGCTACAACGAACTCCGGCGCGACGCTCTGGAAGTGGAACGCTGGAACCGGCTGCATCCCGCCGAACCCGAACGCATTCCTTATATCGTGAAGGCCCTCGAAGGCGTAAACGGCAGTATCGTCGCGTCCACCGATTACATGAAAGTGGTTCCGGACCAGATCGCTCCCTGGCTCCCCGGACGCATGGTGAGCCTGGGCACCGACGGATTCGGCCGCAGCGACAACCGCGAGTACCTGCGCAAGCATTTTGAAAACGGCGCCGAATCCATCGCCGCCGCTGCCCTTAGCCGCCTGGCGCGCGAGGGCAAATTCGACAAGCAGCGCGCCCAATCGGCATTGTCGGAGCTCCACATGACGCCCGACTCCCCGGACCCCGTGAAACGGTAACGGCAACCGCAGACAGGCCTCCGGGCCTGCCGCCCTCCCATGCTCCACTTAACCG
>JAYTVY010000572.1:0-7402 GCA_043743755.1 Bryobacterales bacterium
GAGACAGGCCAGGGAGGCCTGTCCCACGGGTAGGCGGGAAAGAGGGGGGGACAAACGCTTCGGGGGCGGGGGCGTCTAATCGGGATGCATACGCTGATGCAGGATATGCGGTTTGCGGTTCGGATGTTGCTGAAGAGTCCGGGGCTGACTATCGCGGCCGTGGTTTGTCTGGCGCTGGGGATTGGGGCGACGACGGCCATTTTTAGCGTGGTGAACGCGGTGCTGCTGCGGCCGCTGGCCTATTCGGAGGCGCAGGAGCTAGTACGAGTGTACTCGGAGTTTCCCAACTTTCCCGGCGGCGGGCTGCGGAAATTCTGGATCTCGCCGCCTGAGTACCTGGATTTGAAGAGCGAGGTAAAGTCGTGGCGGTCACTGCATGGGTGGGTGAATGCGGGGGTGAACCTGGCGGGTGCGGCCGAGCCGCTGCGGGTCACGGCGTCCAACGTGACGGGCGATTTGCTGGCGGACCTGGGGGTTTCACCGGTTGCCGGCCGGGTGCATACGGAGCAGGACGACAAAACCGGAGCGCCGCTCACGATTGTGCTGGGGTACGGGTTATGGCAGCGGGCATTCGGCGGGGATCGCGGGATTATCGGGAAGACGGTGCAAGTGAACGGCAGGAACGCCACTGTGATCGGCGTGATGCCGAAAGGGTTTGCGTTTCCTCCGGGCGAGGCCGATCCGCCGGAGATATGGCTGCCGCTGCAGATTAATCCGGCGAGTCCGGGCGGGCGCGGCAGCCATTTTCTTTCGATTGTGGGGCGGCTGAAACCGGGGGTGGGGATAGACCAGGCGCGCAGCGAACTCGCGCAACTGGTGGGCGCGCATGGACGGGCGGCGGGGGCGAACACACATAGCTTCGATCCGAAGACTCATCCCATCCTGATGTTCGGAATGCAGGATGAAGTGGTGGGCGGGGTGCGAACCGCGATGCTGATGCTGCTGTGGGCGGTGGGCTTCGTATTGCTGATTTCGTGCGTGAACGTGGCCAATCTGCTGATCGCGCGGGCGGAGGCGCGGCAGCGGGAGCTGGCGGTGCGCAAGGCGATTGGCGCACCGGCATTGCGGCTGTTGCGGCAGTTCGTTACCGAGGGACTGATCTTGTCGTTGGGCGGCGCGCTGGCAGGGCTGCTGCTGGCGTATGCGGGACTGCGGGTGATTGTAGCCACGGGACAAGCCAGCATTCCGCGGGCTGGGGAGATCGGGCTGCACTCCGAGGTATTGCTGTTCACGCTGGGCGTATCGGTGGCGACGGGGCTGATCTTCGGACTGACGCCGATGCTGCAGTTGGGCAGGCAGGACTTGCAGGAGGCATTGAAGGCAGCGGCTGGACGCAACACCGCGACGGCGGGAGTGAAGGGGTTCCGGCAAGCGCTGGTGGTGGGCGAGCTGGCGCTGGCGTTGATGCTGCTGATTGGGACGGGGCTGATGCTGCGGGCGTTCTGGAAGCTGCAGCAGGTGAATGTGGGAGTGGATCCAAAAGGCATCCTGACGATGCGCATTGCCCTGCCCCAGGCGCTGTATCCGGATGCCAAGAGCGTGATTGGATTCTGGCGCAATCTGTCCCAGCGCATGTCGTCGACGCCGGGAGTGACGGCGGCGACTTTCGCGGCGGGGCTGCCGCCGGCGCGGCCTATCAATGCCAACGATACGCAGATAGAAGGCTGGGTACCGAAGGAAGGCGGCCCAATACAGAACATCGATTATTACCAGACGGTGGGCGACCGCTATTTCGAGACCATGCGCATTCCGCTGATCGAGGGGCGTTATCTGGACGAGCGCGACGGCGAGAATGCGCCGCAAACCCTGGTGGTGAATCAGACGCTGGCGCGGACGTACTGGCCGGGTGAGAGCGCGATCGGGCACCGGATGAAACCAGGGTTCCAGGATCCGTGGCGAACCGTTGTGGGCGTGGTGGCGGATGTGAAGAACGCGGCGATCGATAAGCCGGCGGGGACCGAGTTATACGCGCCGTACCGGCAGGGTCTGGGTCTGCGCAACGCCTACTTGATCCTGAAGACGGCGAGTGGTCCGGAGTCGGTTGCGAGCGTGGCGCGCAGGGAAATTCGCGCAGTGGACGCGGCGCTGCCGGTGTCGCAGGTGCGAACGATGGAGCAAGCGATCGGAGTAACGGAGGCGCGGCCGCGGTTCCTGACGCTGATGTTGACGCTGTTCGCCTGCGTGGCGCTGGGGCTGGCGGCAGTGGGGCTGTACGGCGTGATTTCGTATTCGGTGGCGCGAAGGACTACCGAGATCGGGATTCGCATCGCGATGGGGGCCGAGAGCAAGGATGTGCTGCGCATGGTGGTGGGTCAGGGCGCGGCGATGGGGCTGGCGGGGGTGGCGATCGGGCTGGCGGGAGCGGTGGGGCTGACGCGATTTATCAAGGGACTGCTGTTTGGAGTGGATTCGCTGGATCCGGCCACGTTTGCGACCATGGCGGCGCTGCTGCTGGCGGTAACGGTGCTGGCATGCTATGTGCCGGCGCGGAGGGCGACGAAGGTGGATCCGATGGTGGCGCTGAGGTACGAATAACGGGGGAAGGCCGGCTGAGGCGAAGCGGCATTGTAAAATAAAAGCTTGCCGCTATGCTGTCGATTGTAATTCCGATCCATAACGAAGAGCCATCCATCCTGCGGCTGTATGACCGGCTGACGGCGGTGATGGAGCGGCTGCAGAAGCCGTTCGAGATTATTTTCATCGATGACGCTTCGACGGACCGGAGTTTCGATCTGCTCGCGAACCTGGTGGAGACCGATGTTCGGCTGAAAGTGATCCGGCTGCGGCGGAATTTCGGGCAGACGGCGGCGCTATCGGCGGGCTTCGATGAGGCGCAGGGCAACGTGATTGTGTCGCTGGATGGAGACTTGCAGCACGATCCCGAGGACATTCCGGCGCTGCTGAAAAAGATCGAGGAAGGCTACGATATCGCCAGCGGATGGCGCAAGGATCGGGTGGACAATGCGTTTACGCGCAAGCTGCCATCGCGGATCGCGAACTGGCTGATGGCGCGGATCTCGGGCGTAAACCTGCGCGATTTCGGGACCACGTTCAAAGCGTATCGCGCGGAAGTGCTGAAGGACATCAATCTGTATGGGGAGCTGCACCGCTTTATTCCGGCGCTGGCGAGTTTTTATGGCGCGCGGATCGCGGAAGTGCCGATTCGCAACACGCCGAGGTTGAACGGCGATTCGCACTACGGGCTGGGGCGGACGTTCAACGTGCTGTTCGATCTGATCACCATCAAATTTCTGCTGAAGTACTTCACGCGGCCCATGCATTTCTTTGGACGCATGGGGCTGGGAGCGCTGGCGCTGGGATGCACGCTGCTGGGCACGCTGGCGGTGCTGAAGCTGTGGGGCCACGCGATGATTCAGGATCACGGCCCGCTGATGGTGGCGGGCGCGCTGCTGATTTTGACGGGCTGCATCATGTTCACGACCGGACTGCTGGGCGAGGTGCTGATGCGGACGTACTTCGAGAGCCAGGGGCGGAGGATCTACGCGGTGCGGGAGATCCGTTGCCGGCGGGAGCCGGTTGCGCCGGCGTAGATTAGAGATCGTCGATGTTCAGGGTGACGTCGGCTTTTTTCCAGGCGCGATCAAATTCGCGGTGAACTAGCGTGGCGGCGTCGGTGTTGTGCTGAGCTTCGAGGCTCTGCATGAGGCCAAAGAGCATGCGGCCGTTGCGAGGGCTGCGACGCAGGCCGTCGCGGAAAACCTTCTCGGCTTCGGGGGCATTGCCTGAGCGCAGCAAAGCGGCGCCCAACGATTCACGAATCGGGTAATACCAGGACGGCGGCTCGTCATAAACCAGGCGATCCTGCATTTCAACGGCGCGACGCCAGTGCGGGATGGAGGCGGCGGGGCTGGGCGCGAGGCGGGCATCGAGAGTTTCGGCAGCCAAGGCGAGGGCGTCGGAGGCTTTGTTGGTGCTCCACGGCCAATCGGCGGGCAGCGCGCGCACGGCGGCGTGGAAGGCTTCCTTCTCGCGGCCGGCATCGGCGGCGCTGTGCTTTGCGTTAAAGGCCAGAGCCCGGGCGTAGTGCCACAGCGCGACAGACGCATGCAGGCCGGAGGCGGGCGGCTGGACGGCCAGGATATCGTCCCAGCGATTAAAGCGCAGCAGCGCGAAGAGCGGACGGGGCATCACCGAGTCAACCACCTGCGGCATCTCTTTGGCCATCGGCGCGGCGCTAACGGCAAGCTTTTGGGCGGCGCGATAGGCATCGTCCTTGCGGCCCTGCATGGCGCGGGCGTAGCCGACGAAGTCGACATTGTGCATCATGTAGCCCATGTAGGAGCTCATGACGCCGGTGGAGTCGAAGTACTTTTGATCCACGGCCGCGGCGCGCTCATTGACGTCGGCCGCGAGGTCGTATTCGCCCAGCAGAAGCCAGATGTGAGCGGGCATGTGCACCAGATGTCCGGCGGCGGGGACTTCGCCCATGAGGCGTTGAGCGCTGGGGATGGCGCGCTCGGGTGTGGGGGATGCTTCGACGGCGTGAATGTAAAGGTGATTCGCGCCGGGATGATCGGCGTCATGGCGCAGAACTTGATCCAGCACGCGGACGGCTTCCTCGGTGCCATCGGCGGGCTGGCCATCGGAGGTCCACCATTTCCAGCGCGTGGGAATCAGCAAGCTTTCGGCGTAAAACGTGGCGGCGTCCAGGTCATCGGGAAATCGCTGGGCGACGTCGCGCATGGCGGCGATGTAGGGCGCCGGCGCGCCATCCGGGCAGCGCTTATTGGCGGCTTCGAGGTAAGCCCTTTCGCGCGCGGGAACGCCTTCGCGCAGCGCGAGGCCGTGGTGGATGGCGTCGCAGGATTCCTTGGCATGGAAGTCGCCATCGATGTCCATGTTGATGTAAGGCGCTTGAGCCATGGCAATGCCCCAATAGGGCATGGCGGCCGCGGGATCGAGTTCGGACGCGCGGCGGAAAGAGCGCAGGGCTTCGTAGCGGTTGAAACCGTAGAGCAGATTGAGGCCCTGGTTGAAATACTTCTGGGCTTCGGGGCTGCGCGTGAAGATGGCGTGGCTGTATGTGCCCAGGCCGGAGATCAGCGCGACGGGCTTTTCCTGGGGCTGGGCGGAGAGGGTGAGGGTGAGAAGGATTGTGGCGTACGGAGCGAGCGCCGGCGAGTGTCGCATAGGGCTATTTTGCACTATTCGGGGGACGCCTGAGGGCCGGATATCGGGCTGGTTAGTGGCGGTGGCCGAGGTGTACGAGGTGGGGGTCGGTGTGGCTCATGGAGCAGCCGGCGCAAGGGGTGTGCTCGAACTGGATGGTGGTGTGGCGGATGCGGAGGTCGCACAGGACACCGTTGATGCGCTCCAGGATTTCGCTGCTCGCGGAGGGGGGCATATCCTCGATCAAAACGTGACAACTGAGCGAGTGGGTGTTGGAGCCGAGGGTCCAGATGTGGAGATCATGAATATCGATGACGCCCTCGATGTTTTGCATGGCCTGGGTGACTTTCGCCAGCTCCATGCCGGTAGGGAGACCTTCGAGCAAAATATTGAGGGCTTCCTTTATGATGTCCCAGGCGGTCCAGATAATCAGCGCGGCGATTAGCACGGAGAGGATGGGATCGATCCGATCCCAGCCGGTGAAGTAAATCACGACGGCGCCGAGAACGATGCCCATGGAGCCGACGGCGTCGCCGAGCATGTGGACGAAAGCAGCGCGGATATTCAGATCGTGCGCCTTGTCGCGATGCAGGGCCCACATGATGACGCCGTTCACGACGACTCCGAAAGCCGCGACGACGGCCATGGTCCATTCCGAGACTGGGCGCGGGTGCTGGAAGCGGTCCAGGGCTTCCCAGAAAATGAACCCCGCGATGGCGACAAGGGTCAGAGCGTTGACGGCGGCGGCGAGCACTCCCGCGCGGTGATAGCCAAAGGTTTTCGTATCCGTGGCGGGCTTCGATTGCAGGTGATGAGCGACGGCCGCCAGCACCAGCGCCAGCGCGTCAGTAAAGTTATGGCCGGCGTCGGAGACGAGCGCGAGGGAGCCGGATCGGAGGCCGGCAATCAGTTCGACTACGCAGAAAGCAAAGGTTGCAAAGAAGGACCACTTGAGGATGGAGCCGGTGGAATGGTGATGGTGGTGCACGGGGGACTACTTTGGTTATAGCAGAGCGGTACGGGCGGCGGAGGTGGGCAGCGATAGGCGAAGGAGCGCTGTTAACGGTGCGGGGCGTGGCGGGGGAAGCGGCGCGCCAGGATTAGCAGGCCCAGCGCGGCGGCCAGCATTGCGAAGGTGGCCGGCTCGGGAACCGTGGAACCGGGGGCGGTCAGGTTGCTGATGGTGAGGGTGGGGTCTGCAAGGACAGTATTTCCGTTCATCAGTCCGAAGGCGATGTTATGCGTGCCAGCGCCGATCGAGATACTTTGCGATGGAATAGCGGCGAAATTAGCGGAGAAGACAGTTATTAGTGGGACGTTGTCCCCCAAATCGTATTGCATACCGTCCAGGAGCAAAAAAGCGAAGCTCGCAACCGAGGGGTCGGAGGCGAAAGAGTAGTTGAACGACAAGGTGCCCGCGCCGCTAATGAAGGTAGTTTTGAGCGCTGCGCCTTCTACCGGGGTAATGCCCGCCTGGCTGGATACCGACTGGGGGCTGAGGAAGCCGTTCACGGTGGCCAAAGAGGCGTTGTTAGCCGATACGGTGGTGTTGACGATTGCTTGGCTGCCCGATTGAGTCACCGTACCGCAGGTCTGCCACGTGCTGCCGCTGAAAGCTCCGGTGCCGAAGCCGGTAATCGGCGTCCCCGGACATGTCGCGCTGGCGACGCCAAAACCGGACGCGGACGCGGCGCTTACGAATATTATTCCCGCCATCGCTAGCTGGACGGCTATTGTTAGTTTCATACATCCTCCGAGAAAAACCGCACGAGCGGGTAGTTTAGCATGCGAGAGGCGTTACGCGCGGTCGCGATCGGTTAATAGCCGCTTCACGCGGTCCAGCTCTTGGCGCAGGTTGCGCTCGCGTACGGCGATGGTGATCACATAGATCAGAAGGATCAGCCAGGCGGCGCTGAAGCCGTAAACCATGTAGGTGAAGTTGCGTGCTTCCATGAAGGCTCCTAGAAGGCGTGCGCGGTACGGCGCAAGGAATCGATCTCGCGGCGCATGGCGTCCTGGCGGATGCGGATGAGGATCAGCGCGGCTGAAAAAAGAAAGAATGCGAGCAGGTTCCAGAATATGGGCGCTTCCATGCCAGGCGCCATGCCGCCGCCGTTGCGTATGCTGAGTACCGGGCCGGGGTGCTGGTTCGGCCACCACTCGATGGACTTCCAGACGATCACGATGTCGACCGAAGCGAAGATCGACAGGACGGCCGAAAGGCGGGCGCGCTGGGCGGGCTCGTCAATTGCGCGCCGCAGGAGCAGGTAAC
>JAYTVY010000573.1:0-5894 GCA_043743755.1 Bryobacterales bacterium
CCTGTCGCTAGGCCGTCCGATATACGAATCGTGCAACCAGGATCCGATCTGCAAGGCGGTGGACGCGGCGTGGAAGAACGGAATCGTAGTGGTAATCGCCGCGGGCAATCTGGGAAGAAACGGCTACGCAACGGTGCTCGCGCCGGGCAACAATCCCCACGCCATCACAGTGGGCGCGATGAAGACCATGGCTACGATGGGCCGCAACGACGATCTGATCGCCAGCTACAGCTCGAAGGGTCCCACCTGGATCGATTACACGGTAAAGCCGGACGTGGTAGCGCCGGGAAATCTGATCGACTCGCTGCTGGCGCCCGGATCCACGCTGGCGGCGGCCTATCCGGCTAACGTGGTGGCGGCATCGGAATATACGAATGCGGCGGGCGGAGGGAATCTGTATTTCCGGTTGAGCGGGACCAGCATGGCGACGCCGGTTGTTTCCGGCGCGGTGGCGTTGATGCTGCAAAAGGACCCCAGCCTTACGCCCGACACGGTGAAGGCGCGCCTGATGAAGACGGCCGGCAAGGCGTTCCCGGCGACCAGCACCGCCACCGATCCAAGCACGGGCAAATCCTACACCAGTGTCTACGACATATTCACGGTTGGCGCCGGGTATTTGGATGTTGCGTCCGCACTGGCGAATTATGACGTGGCAACCAAAAGCGCGGCGTCGCCATCCGCGGTGTACGTGCCGCTTACCGGTCTGGGGTCCCTCAACGTGGGTTCAGCGGTGTGGAACACGGGCTATTCCTGGTCAGAAAACTCCGTCTGGGGAACCAGCGTGCTGACGGGGGGCACATCCATCTGGGGCGCCAACGCGGTTTGGGGCACCAACGCCGTCTGGGGAACCAATGTAGCCTGGGGAACCACCGGGCCCGCCGGCACGAACGTGGCGTGGGGCACGAACGTAGCGTGGGGCACCAGCGGGAACGGCGAGAAATAGCCGGAAGAGAATCTTGTCGACGGCCAATCAGTCGCGGTTGCGCACGCTGCTGCCCAGTGTTTACTGCTGGGCCCACATCCTGCTGGGCGGAGGCGTGCTGCTGTGGACCGCGGTCAACTGGCAGCCGTATAACCATCTACGATTTTTTTCCTACCTGCTGAGCGCGGTAGTCGCATCCATGCTGAAGGTGCGGCTGCCGGGCATGACCGGGACGGCTTCAGTGAGCTTCCTGTTCGTGCTGATCGGCATAGTGGATCTCAGCCTTCCAGAAGCGATTGTGCTGGGCGCGCTGTCCATGCTGACGCAGTGCACATGGCGCACGGTGCGGCGGCCCAGCGCGATGCAAGTGGCGTTCAGCGTGTGCAGCATCACCATCGCGACGTACGCATCGGCGCTGGTATACAACTATGCTCACGCCGTGCTGCTGGAACCGCTGGCATTGGGGATGCTGGCTCTGGCGTATTATTCCACCAACACATTTTCGGTGGCCTGCATTATCACGCTGACGGAATCAAAGGCGCTGTGGCCGGTAATGTCGCGCAATCGCTGGCTGCTGCCTTACTATGCGGTCGGGACTTCGCTGGCGTGGATGATCGGCACCATGCCGCGCGCCATTCAATGGGAAATCCCGATCATCTGCCTGCCCATCGTCTACGTGATTCACCGCTCGTATCGCACCTTCCTGGCGCAGGTGGAACAAGAGAAGAAGCACGTGGAGGATATGAACCGCCTGCACCTGCGCACCATTCAAACGCTGGCGCTGGCAATTGAGGCCAAGGACCACAACACGCACGACCATTTACAGCGCGTACAACTGTATGCGCTGGAGATCGGCAAAGACCTGGGAGTAACGGAGC
Organism: Bryobacterales bacterium; assembly: GCA_043743755.1. Classification (GTDB taxonomy): domain Bacteria; phylum Acidobacteriota; class Terriglobia; order Bryobacterales; family Bryobacteraceae; genus JALYHQ01. Next base: position 1,801 of record JAYTVY010000573.1, read on the forward strand.
TGGAGCTGGAGGCTCTGCGAGTGGCGTCCGTGCTGCACGACATCGGAAAGCTCGCGGTTCCCGAATACATCATCTCGAAGCCGGGGAAGCTGACGCCGGAAGAGTTCGAGAAGATGAAAGTGCATCCAGTGGTGGGGGCTGAAATTCTTGAGCGGGTGGAGTTTCCGTATCCTGTGGTGCCCATTGTGCGGGCGCATCATGAGAAGTGGGATGGAAACGGGTATCCCTACGGGCTGAAAGGCACCGAGATTCCGATTGGAGCGCGAATTCTTGCGGCGGTAGACACCTTGGACGCTCTGGCATCGGACCGGCAGTACCGGCTGGCGCTGCCGCTGGATGAAGCGATGGCGAAGGTAGCGGCCGAATCGGGAACCAGCTTCGATCCAGCGGTGGTGGAAGCACTCAAGCGGCGGTATCGCGAAGTAGAAGCGATGGTGAAGGAACAGAGCTCGGGAAACCGGCCCAAGCTTTCCACGGATATTCGCATTGAGCGCGGGAGCGCACCCGCCGCGGGCTTTGAAGCGGGAAGCGGGCCCGGGCAGGAGAATAACGCTTCCATCCGGCGCCTGGCGGATACGCTTTCACTGCGCGTATCGACCGGGCTTTCCCGCGAGGAAACACTCGCGATGCTGGCGGCGCGGATCAAGAAAGAAGCGCCCTATGACGGCCTGGCGTTCTTCGTGACGGCGGGCACGGCACTGCGGCCGGAGTTCGTCTGCGGTCAGGATGCGGGGAATCTCCGGACGCTAAGCATTCCGCTCGGCGAGGGCCTGGCGGGATGGGTGGCGCAGACGCGACGGCCCATTATCAACGGGAATCCGAGCGTGGAGCCGGGATATGCCGGAGCGCTGGGTTCGGCACTGGCGATGCCGATGGCGATGTCCGACGGTACAGGCTGCGTACTGGTGGTTTACCGGCGCGACAGAGACTCGTTCAGCGCGCAGGATCTGGCCGCGGTGTCGGCGCTGTGCGGCGCGTTCGATTCCGCGGCCGATGCCCGCGAAGCCGGAACTTAGTGGAGAACCTTGCAGAGGACGGGATCGCGATGTTTGCGTAAAGGCGCGCTCTCTATGCCGGGAGCATGGGGAGAGAACGCCGGCGGACGCCGGTGGCGTCAAAGATGGCGTTGCCGATGGAGGGGGCGAGGGCGACGATGGGAGTCTCGCCGGCGCCGGCTGAATCCAGATCCTTGCGGTCTAACAGAATCGTTTCCAGCATCGGCAGGTCACTAAAGCGGGGCACGCGATAGCGGGACAATTTTCCGTTCAGCAATTTACCGTTTTCAAACTCGATGCCTTCAAACAGCGCGCCGCCGATGCCCATGATTACAGCGCCTTCCACCTGATTTTTCAGATGCGCGGGATTGACGATGGCGCCGCACTCGAAGGCGGTGACCACGCGTTCAATCTTCACTTTGCCGGAGGGCTGTTCCACCGTTACCTCGGCGCAGCTCGCCACGTAGCCGCCCTTCTCAAAGCCGCAGGCCACGCCGAATCCTTGAGCGGGCCGGGTCTTGGCTTTTCCCCAGCCGAAGCGCTCCGCGGCGGCTTCCAGCACGGCGCGCATGCGGGCGTCCTTGAGGTTCATGTAGCGAAAGGTGAGAGGCTCCACGCCGGCGGCGCGAGCGAGATCGTCCATGTGCGATTCGCGCGCGAAATGGTTCGCGGTGGCCGCGAGGCCCCGATAGGAGCCCTGGCGCAAAGGCGATTTAGTGGCGTGAAAAGTAATCGCCTGGTTGGGAATATCGTAGGGCGTGTCGATGCCCGAGGGGCCTGAATTATAGTTGTGATATTCCCAGGCGGTGAGCTTTCCGTCCTTGGTGACTCCGGCTTGAATGTCGATGACGCCGGCGGGACGGAAGTAGGCCCAGTGGAACTCCTCCTCGCGGGTCCAGACGAGCTTCACGGGTTTGCCGGCGGCCTTGGCGAGACGCGCGGCTTCGATGGCGCATTCTCCGGTGTGCTTTCCGCCGTAGCCCGATCCGGTATCGGGAACGATGACGCGAACGCGGTTCTCGGGAATCTGAAAAGCCTGTGCGAGCTCAGTCTTCACGCCGAACGGGCGCTGCGTCCCGGTCCAGACGGTCAGCTTGCCGTCAGTCCACTCGGCTACAGCGGCTCGCGGCTCAAGTGGGATGTGCGCGATGTAGGCCACCGTGTAAGTGGCGACGCATTTCTCTTCAGCTTGCGTCCAGCCGTCTTCGAGCGATCCGCGCCGGCGGCCTGGACGGCTCTCTTCGGGATGGCTCTTGAGATAGTCGAAAAGTTCCTTACTCGAGGGAAGCGGTTCAGTTTTCCATTCGGCTTGGAGGGCCGCGATGGCGCGAGCAGCCGTTCCGGTATCGGGGGCGAGGATACCGGCGAAATCGCCGTCGCGGACCACTTGAGCGCCGGCGATCTGTTTGGCGCCGGCGGTATCCAGAGATGCAAGCGTGGAACCGAATCCTGGGGCGCGCAGCACTTTTCCGTGCAGCAGGCCGGGCCGTTTCATATCGGAGGTGTAGCGATGCTCGCCGGTGACCATGGCGCGCCCGTCCACCTTCGGCAGCGATTGGCCGAGGGGCTTGCTCACGGGACGGCTGCCGATACTCGCGACCAGATCTTTTCCCTTGGTCAATTCGCCGAAAGCGATACTATTGGCCCCGTTTCGAACCGCGCCGTTCTCGATACGCAGCGTGGAGCGATCGGTTTTCCATTTTTCAGCAGCGAGATCAAGCAAGAGCTCGCGAGCGGCGGCGGCGGCGCGCCGTAATTGCGGGGCCATGGTGGGCTGGGTCCGGCTGCCGAAAGTTCCCATGTCAAAGGGCGTGAGAGCGGTATCGCCCATGACGACCAGAATGGAGCCGGGCGACGCGTGCAGCTCTTCGGCTACGGCTTGAGTGAGCGCGGTACGGGCGTTCTGGCCCACTTCAACTTTGCCCGTGAGGACAGTGACGCGGCTATCCTCGCCAATGTGCAGCCACGCGCCGACATCCTGGGGCAGGGCATTCCCGGAGCGCGCGGCACCCGATTCCTGAGCGAGGCCGTCGCCCAGCGCGGCGAGAATGACAAGGCCGCCGCCTAGCAGTTTACAGAAATCGCGGCGGTCCGGCTCGAAGCGGTAAGCTGGGCCGGAGTGCAGCTCATAGCGCTCAAATTCAAGCATGGCTGTCTCCCTTTCCGGACGCCGCCATGCGCACGGCGGCGATGATCCTGGGATAAGTTCCGCAGCGGCACACATTGCCTTCCAGCGCACGCTTAATTTCAGGTTCGGCGGGATTCGCGTTTTTCCGAAGCAGTCCGGCGGCGCTCAAAATCATGCCCGGCGTGCAGTAGCCGCATTGCAGCGAATCGGCGTCGAGGAAGGCCTGCTGCAGCGGATGCAGGCGGCCGTTCACCGCGAGGCCTTCAATGGTAGTAATTTGCTTGCCGGCGGCAACGCGAACAGGAACCTGGCAGGAGCGCACCGCCGCGCCATCGATCAATACCGTACAAGCGCCGCATTGTCCCTCGCCGCAGCCGTACTTTGCGCCCGTGAGATCCAGGTGGTCACGAAGGACGCTCAACAGGCTGCGCTCGGGATCCGCGTCGACCCGATGGATTTTACCGTTCACTCGCAGTTCCATTTGCTTCCAGGTTATCGCGCGGCAGGCGGGGTATGCTGGACCCGATGAAGACTCTTTCCGCTTTCCTGGTATTCGCATCGTTTGGCATAGGACAAGTCACGATCAAGACCACTACCATCCTGGACGGCAAGGGGCGCACGCTGAAGAACCAGACCATCACGGTAGTGGGAGCGAAGATCGGCAAGCTGGGCAGCGGCGCCGCTCAGGCCGACTACGATTTAACCGGGCTGACCGTCCTGCCGGGCTGGATCGACACGCACGTTCATATTACGTGGCACTTTGATCGGAACAACCGGCTCGCGTCCGGATTCCAAGGAATCGCCACAGGCGGCGGCGCTGGCGGCGGCGGTGAACGCGTGGCGGACGCTGCAAGGGGGCTTCACGACGGTGCAGAGCCTGGGCGCACCGCTGGATGGGGAACTGCGCGACGCGATTGATCGAGCGCTGCTGCCGGGTCCGCGGATCCTCACGTCGCTGCGGCAGATTAATG
>JAYTVY010000574.1:0-4678 GCA_043743755.1 Bryobacterales bacterium
CTTGCCCCCGGCTTCAAGCATCAGGCTGGCGTGGCGGATGGGCGTGATCTTGACCAGTCCGGCCTTGGTTTGGAACTGTTCGACAGGGCGTTCGCCGGCGTCAGCGGTGAGCATTGCGAAGGCCAGGATGAGGCGGGTCATGGAGGGAATTGTAGCAGCAGCCGCGCCTGCCTGTTACAATTCGAGCTTCATGTTTCGTTTCTGTCTTCCCCTCCTGGCTCTTCTCCTGCTGCCCGCGCACGCTCAAGACTTCCGGCTGACCGAAGGCGTCAGCGATTATCAGGTTTTCCAGCGCGGGCCGGAGCAGACCGCGTCGCTGCGCTTCGCCGGCACCGCCGCGGGCAAGAAAATCGCGGGCAAGAGTGTAGATGCCCGCCTGATCAGCGGCGACGCACCGCTCGCGAATTTCGATTGGACCGGAGTGGGCAAGGTACAGAAGAGCGGCGCCTGGACTGCCGTGCTGCCCGGAGTGCCCGTGGGCGGCCCCTATCGTCTCGAAGTGCGGATGCAGGGCAGCGAAACCGTGGTCTCGGTTTCGAATCTTCTGGTAGGCGACCTGTGGGTCCTCGCGGGCCAATCGAACATGGAAGGCTACGGCAACCTGGTCGACATGCAGCCTCCCCACCCGATGGTGCATAACTTCGAGATGTCGGACCGCTGGACGCTCGCCGAGGAGCCGTTGCATACGCTGGTCAATGCGGTTGACCGGGTACACTGGCCGCTCAATGGCGACAAGGAACCCGAGCGCTGGACCGGCGGACGGCTCGAAAAGTATCGTGTCGACCGGCGCAAGGGCGCGGGTCTGGGACTGGCGTTCGCGGTGGAGATGACCAACCGCACTCGCGTTCCCGTTGGCTTGATCCCATGCGCGCACGGCGGCACATCCATGGATCAATGGGACCCCGCACTGAAAGAGCACGAGGGCGATTCGCTTTACGGGTCCATGCTGCGCCGTTTCCGCGGCGGCGGCGGCCATGTGCGCGGGATCCTCTGGTATCAAGGCGAATCCGACGCTAATCCCAAAGCGGTAGAGAGTTTTCCGCGTAAGTTCGCCAATTTTATCAAGGCCGTCCGCGCCGATTTCGGCGACGAAGCTCTTCCGTTCTATTACGTGCAGCTCGGCCGCCACATCGCTAACACGGATCTGCGCGAGTGGAATCAGATTCAAGCGGCGCAGCTTAAGGCTGAGTCCGAGATCCCGAACGTGGGCATGGTGGCCTCGGTGGATCTGCAGCTCGAAGACGTGATCCACGTCGCGACACCGGACTTGAAGCGCCTGGGACGCCGCCTGGCGGACCTCGCGTGTCACGATCTATTTCCCCGCGCCGGCGATTTCGCCGACCGTAAACGCGGGCCCCGGCCGCTAGCGGCGAAGGTATCGGGCAGCGTCGTGCGGGTAACTTTTTCGGGCGTGAATGGGCGCCTGGAATCCCCAGGCCGCATCTCCGGCTTCAGCATCCACGACGCCGCCGGCGAGCCCATCCCAAGGATCTTCAAGGCGCGCGTGGACCCGGCCGAAGCCAGCACCGTGTTGCTGTACATCACCGGCAAGCTCCCGGAGCGCGCCACGCTGCGATACGGCTACTCGCGCGATCCTTACTGCAATCTGCATGACGCCACCGATCAAGCCGTGCCCGTCTTCGGACCCATGACCATCGAATGACGCCGGGAGTGGAGTTTCACTTCGCGCCCAAGTCGAAACTACGCAGCCTGATCGCAGGCTTGACTCTTCCCGAACTGGAAGGCCGGCCCATCCGCGTTCTGGTGAAACCCGATCTTCGCGCCCATCGAGGTGCGCTGCTCTCAGGCGATGGACCGGGAAAAGCGGTGCATGCGGGATGCTTTCTACGTCGGCGGGAGATCGTCTTGGAACGCGCCTTGCTCTCCGACCGGGGAGAAATGGCGCGGATCTTTATTCATGAACTGTTCCATTTTGCCTGGCTCAGGCTCGGACAACCTCGTCGCGAAGCCTGGAAGCAGTTGCTGGCATCGGAGCTGAACCAACGTGTTCGCGGCGAACTGGGATGGTCGGCCGAAGCGCGCAAGAGCGGACTGGCCGCACTGCCCGGCCGTCCCTGGCGCGACTATTCTTGCGAAAGCTTCTGTGACACCGCCGGGTGGCTTTACTCAGGCGTGAAATCACACCCGGAGTTCACGCTGGCAGTCAAGTGGCGCAACCGGCGCGCCGAGTGGTTTCGAGCGGCTTTCCGCGGCCGCCGCATTCCGGTATAGCCGCAGGCCGCTTATAATTGAAGCAGGAGATCCTGCTTGTCACGTTCATCGCTACTTTTGGCCGGGGCCGCGCTCGTAGCCGGAATCATCACCGGTTGTTCTTCCGGCCCTACCACCGCGATCGCAGCGGTGAAGCCGGAGAAGGATCGCAAAGCCGCTCCCGATTTCGCGCTCAAGGACGCTAACGGCGCTACCGTAAAGCTGTCCGATTACAAAGGCAAAGTGGTGCTGCTCGACTTTTGGGCCACCTGGTGCGGGCCGTGCAAGATCGAGATTCCCTGGTTCATCGACTTTGAGCAGACGTATAAGGATCGTGGCTTCGCGGTGATCGGCGTCTCCATGGATGACGATGGCTGGAGCGTTGTGAAGCCGTACATCCAGGACCGCAAGATCAATTACCGCGTCCTGGTGGGCAATGAAGAGGTGGGTGCGCGGTACGGCGGCGTGGATTCTCTTCCCACCACATTTCTGATTGACCGCACCGGACGCATCGCCACCATCCATGTGGGCCTCGAAACGTCAAAACAAGGATTCCAGAATGAGATTGCCAAGTTGCTGGAGGCGCCTGGCGCCGGCCTGTCTGTGCCTGGCAGCGGCGTTCCCGCCCTGTTCATCCGCCCAAGGTAACGCGGTATTGAGCGTGACCACGCTCGAGAGGGTGAAGGTGAAGCGCGGCGATACATTCACCGAAAAGCTCCGAGCCGAATTGCGCCCCGGCTTTCACGTGAACAGCAACACGCCGGCCGACGAATACCTGATCCCGATCCGCCTCACCTGGAGTAAGGGCGCCGCCGAAGCCGGGCAAGTGATCTATCCCAAACCGCAAATGGAGAGCCTGCCCTTCTCCGAGAAGCCGGTTTCCGTGTTCAGCGGCGTGTTCGAAATCGCGACGCGGTTCAAAGCTTCCTCGAGCGCGGCGCCGGGCATGTCCACTATGAGCGGCAAGCTGCGGTATCAAGCTTGCAATAACAAGGAATGCCTGCCGCCGCGGACCGTGGAAGTGTCGTTTCCAATCGATCTTCAGTAGGGGAACCGCCACGGATTCGCGTGCAGTAAGATCGCCGAAGTGCCGATAGAAGAGTGCCAGACTGCGCGTTCCTAAGTGCTTGACTTCTCTAGGCGATGGGGTCAGACTTGAGGTACGAAACGGAAACCACCGGAAATGTTCGGGGCTTACCATTGGAGGGGGAGTACTAGCGTGACCAGTAAATTGCTTGCCATCGGAGTAATCGCCGGCGGGATGCTTGCGGCTCAAGCGCCACAACCGCAGCCGCCTCCCGAGGGCGTTCAGGAACCCTCGCGGGAACCCGCCAAGGAATACCAAGGCCCCACGATTCTCAGCCGCGATAAGAGCCTGATCGGGGAGCGCGGCGGCAAGCTGCTCGACTTCCGCTTTTACGGCGAAATCATGGGCGCATACGATACCGGCCTCACCTCTGTCGGGACGGACGCACAGGGTAATCTGGCGCGCTATGGATCGAATTACAGCGCCCAAGGTGGAGTCGGCGTGGTCGGTTCCCGGGAGTGGCGCCGCGACAAGCTGAGCCTGGAATATCACGGATCGGGCCGGCATTACACCAGCAACTCTTTTTTTGATGGAACCGATCAGTACCTCAATCTCAGTTACGCCCGCGCGCTGAGCCGCCGGCTCACTTTGGATCTCAAGGAAACCTTGGGCACGCTGTCGCTCAGCAACGGCGCGCTGACCTACGCCCCGCTCACCAACACCGACCTGTTTGCAGTACCCGCTAATGAGCTGTTCGACAATCGCACGGAGTTCGTCCAATCGCGGGTGGATCTGAGCTGGCAGAAGACTGCCCGGCTCTCGTTCAGCGTCGGTGGCTCCGGATTCATTGTGAAGAGGCGCTCGCAATCGCTTGCGGGCGTTACCGGGGGCGGCGGGCGGGCAGACGTGGCGTACCGGCTCACCCGCCGGCAGACCGTGTCGCTAAATTACGGGTACACCAGCTACAACTACACCCGCACCTTCGGCGATTCAAACCTCAACAGCATTGCGGCCGGCTGGAGTGTTGGCCTGGGCCGCGTGTGGAATCTTGGTTTTCAGGGGGGCGTCATCCGCGCGGAAACACGCGGTCTGCAGAACGTCACACTGGATCCGGCCATCGCTTCCATCGTAGGCCAGAGCCAGGTGGTTACCACCTACCATCGAATCCAGTTGGTGCCGCTCTTGGAAGGCCAGTTGGTCCGCAGATTCCCGCGCTCTACGCTCGCGCTGGCTTATGGCGTGGGCGTCACGCCTGGTAACGGCGTCTACCTTACCTCGCGGCAGAACGTCGGTTCGGTTTCCTACTCCTACATCGGGATTCGAAAACTCACGGCCGGCGCCACAGCCAGTTACGGGCAGCTCTCGTCGGTGGGTCAAGGGATCGGAAAATACACCAACATGCAAGGCGGACTCGGCGCTACCTATAAGCTGTTCACATCC
>JAYTVY010000575.1:0-5526 GCA_043743755.1 Bryobacterales bacterium
GTGTAAAACACCGGTGTGATGAATAGCGTCAGCAGTTGGGAAACGACCAGGCCGCCCACCACCGCCAGTCCCAGCGGACGCCGTGCTTCGCCTCCCGAGCCCCATCCCATCGAAATGGGCAGCGCGCCCAGCAGCGCGGCGCTGGTGGTCATCATGATCGGACGGAAACGGATCAGGCAGCCTTCGTAGATGGCCTCCGCCGGCGTCTTGCCTTCCTTCCGCTCCGCTTCCAGCGCGAAGTCGATCTGCATGATCGCGTTCTTCTTCACAATGCCTACCAGCATGATCAGGCCGACGAAAGAATAGATATTTAAATCCACCCCGAAGATCATCAGCGTGAGCAGCGCGCCCACGCCCGCCGACGGCAGCCCGGACAAAATCGTGAGCGGATGCACATAGCTCTCATACAGCACGCCCAGCACAATGAACACCACCATGATCGCCACGAACAGCAGCAGCGTCAGATTCTTGAGCGAGCTCTGAAACGCCTTCGCCGTACCTTGAAAACTGGTGGTCACGCTGGCCGGCAGCGTGCGGTCGGCAACTTCCTGCACTTGATCCACCGCGTCGCCCAGCGATACGCCGGGCCGCGTGTTGAACTGAACCGTGACGGAAGGCAGCTGGCCGGAGTGATTGATACTTTGCGGGCCCGAATCCTCCGTCAACTTTGCCAGGGACTCCATCGGAACCAGCGCTCCCGAAGACGCCTTGAAGTAGATCTTCGACAAGTAGTCGGAGTACGCCTGATACTTTGGCTGCAGTTCCAGCAGCACGCGGAACTGGTTGTTCGGCGCGTAAATGGTGGAGGTCCAGCGCGGTCCGAACGCATCATAGAGCGTGTTCTCGATCTCGGCTGCATTCAACCCGAACGTGGCCGCGCGGTCGCGATCGATCTGCATGTTCACGCGCGGGTTCTTCAACTGCAGATCCGTGGTCACATCCTGCAAGCCCGGCAGCTTCGCCACTTCCCGCTCCAGCTTCGCCGCTTCGCGATACAACTGGGCCGTGTCCGGTGCCTGCACCGTGAACTCATACGCGCTCTTCGATTGCCGCCCGCCAATGCGAATGCTTGGAGGCAGCGTCATGAACACGCGGATTCCAGGAAACCCCATCACTTTCGGCCGCAGCTTTTCAATGATCTGCGCAGCCGTAAGCTCGCGCTCGCGGCGCGGCTTCAACTGCAGCCAGATGCGGCTCTGGTTGGAAGTCCCGCCGCCGAAGCCCCCGCCGCCGCCGCTGACGCTGGACATGAACGTATCCACGTTCGGATCCTTGCGCACGGCGTCGGCCACCTGTTGCTGATACTGCACCATCTTGTAATACGAAGTTCCTTGCGCGGCTTCGGCCACCACCGAAATCTGGTCGTTGTCCTGATCCGGAATGAACCCCTTAGGCACCCGGTTGTACAGAAAGATGGTCGCGCCCAGCACCGCGAAGAACACCACCAGCATGATGGGCCGGTATCGCAAGACGCCTCTTAAGCTCCATTCGTAGCCCAGATGCAGCCAGTCGAAGAAGCGGCCCATCCCGCGGTCGAACCAGGATCTCTTGCGCGCGTTGTGCGGGCGCAGGAAGCGGCTGCACAGCATGGGCGTCAGCGTGACGGACACTACGCCGGAAATCAGAATCGCGGTGCAAATGGTAACCGCGAATTCCTTGAACAAGCGTCCCAGGATGCCGCCCATGAACAGCACCGGAATAAACACGGCCGCCAGCGAAATGGTCATGGAAACGATGGTGAAGCTGATCTCCTTGGACCCCCGCAGCGCCGCCTGCATGGGCGTCTCGCCATTCTCCACGTGCCGCACGATGTTTTCCAGCATCACGATGGCATCGTCCACCACGAAGCCGATACACAGGATCAGCGCCATCATGGACAAGCTGTCCAGGCTGTAATCCAGCACGTACATCACAGTGAAGGTGCCCAGCACCGAAAACGGCAGCGCCATGCTGGGAATAAGCGTGGCCGATGCTTTGCGCAGGAACAGAAAAATCACCGCGATCACCAGCCCCAGCGTCATCGCCATGGTCACCTGGATATCGTGGAACGCCTCGCGAATGTTCTTCGAGCGGTCGCCCCGGATCGTCAGCTCCACCGACGGCGGAAGCTGCGCCTGGAAAGTGGGCAGCAGCCGCCGCACCGCATCCGTCACTTCGATGGTATTGCTGCCCGGCTGGCGCATCACCATCAGGTTGATCGCCCGCTTGCCGCCTTGCGCGTTCTGGATCCACGACGCGTTCTTATCGTCCTCCACGCTGTCGATAACGTTGGCCACTTCTTCCAGCCGCACCGGCGCCCCATGCCGCCACGCCACCACCAGCGGCCGGTAAGACGCCGCGTTAAACAGCTGACCGTTGGCCTGGACGTTGAACGCCTGCCGCGCGCCGTACAGCGTGCCCGTCGGCAGGTTCACGTTCCAGGCGTTGATGGCGCTGTCCACTTCGTTCAATCCCAGCTGCCGCGCCGTGAGCTTGTCCGGATCCACCTGCACCCGCACTGCGTACTTCTGCGCGCCCATCACGTTCACCTGCGCCACGCCCGCCACCATCGAAATACGCTGCGCGATCATCGTCTCCGCATACTCGTCCAGCTTCGACATCGGAATGGTGGGCGACGTCAGCATCAGAAAAATAATGGGCGAATCGGCCGGATTGAATTTGCGGAATGACGGAGGCGAAGGCATGCCGGCGGGCAGCAGCGGAGTGCATTCGGCGATCGCCGTCTGCACGTCCACCGCCGCGCCGTCGATGTCCCGGCCCAGATCGAATTGCAGGGTGATCGAGGTGCTGCCGGTCGAGCTTACCGACGTCATGGAGTCCAGGCCGGCGATTCCCGTGAACTGGCGCTCCAGCGGCGTGGCCACCGCTGACGACATCGTGTTCGGATCGGCCCCCGGAAGGCTCCCGGAAACCACCAGCGTCGGATAATCGACGTTGGGTAGATCGCTTACCGATAGCGCCCGGTACGCTACCACGCCAAACAACGCGATTGCCAGCATCAGCAGGCTGGTCGCGATGGGTCGGCGTATAAAGACTTCGGAAATATTCAAGCGTGGATCCTCGCGCGGGACCTAACCGGGCGGCTTGCGGCGTCCTCCGCCGGGCTTTGCGCCGCCGCTGTCGCGGAGCTGCACGCGGCTTCCTGGCACCAGCCGCAGTTGGCCCTCGGTTACCACCGTCTCTCCGGCTTCCAGGCCCTTGTCCACCACCAGATCCTGATCCACACGCGCCCCCGTCACAATCGTGCGCATCTCGGCCTTGCCGTCCGCGCTCACCACGAAGACGAATTGCCCGTCCTGGCCCGTCTGCACGGCCTGGTTCGGCACCACTACCGCATCAATCTTGGTGGTCAAACGCAGCACGACGCGCGCGAACTGGCCCGGCCACAGTTTGCGGTCCGTATTGGGGAACGTTCCTTTCAGCTTGATGGTTCCGGTTGTGGAGTCGACGGTGTTATCGATAAAAGTCAGCACGCCCGCTTCACGCGTGGATTCGTCGTTCTGCGGCGTCGCCATCACCTGCAGCTTGCTATGAGCCGAGAATTGCTTAACCTCCGGCAGATGCGCTTCCGGAATGGAGAACGTCACGTAGATCGGCTGCACCTGATTGATGGTCGTCAAATCGGTATTGTTGGCGCTCACGATGTTGCCTTGCTTCACCATCAGGTTCCCAGTGCGCCCGTCGATCGGCGAGCGTATCGTGGTGTATCCCAGCTGCACCTTGGCGTTTTCCAGCATCGCCTTGGAAGCCCCAATCTGCGCCGTCGCGCTTTCGATGGCCGCCCTGTCCGCGTTCACCGTTTGCGCCAGCGCATCGGCGCTGGATTGCAGCTGATCCGTCTGTTCCTTGGACATCACGCCTTCCTGGAACAGTTTCAAATAGCGCGCCGCTTGCGCCCGGGCATATTTCTCATTGGCTTCATCGCGCGCCAGATTCGCTTGCGCCAGATTCAGCCCCGCGCTATCCCGCGCGATACTCGCCTCGGCCTGTTTCACCTGCGCTGCCATGGGTCGCTGGTCGATGGTGAACAGCAGCTCGCCTTTCTTCACGAAATCTCCCTCGTGAAAAGAGACCAGCGTCAGCTCCCCGCCTATTTGCGCCTTCACCGCGATGGTGGACAATGCCTCCACATTCCCAATCACCTGCACCTCGATGGGAACGTCCCGGTGCGCTGCTTTCGCTGTTACCACGGGCACTGCGCCCTCGCCTTTGCGGGTGGAAGTGGCCGCCACCTTGCTGGTGCAGCCCGGGATTGTCAGGAATGCCAGCGCCAGGCCGGCCAGCCCGGCACAGGTCGGGATACGTGTGTGATTCATAGACGGGTCTTAGACAAGGCGTCCCCTATGAATCACAGGTTACACCTTTGGTGGCACAGGCTTCAGTGGTGGCACAAATGACGAATACACCGCCGCCACCGCCACAATCGCATTCGCCACCACCACCGGCATCGCTCCTATCGCCACTCCATACATTATCCACACGCACGCCGCTCCCGCCTGAATCAGCCGCAGCGCCCGCGCTTGCCGGAAAAAATACGAGGCCGAAAAGATCGCCGTGGCCACCCACCCGATCGCATCCAGCATCTATACCACCCCATGCCGGATCGCCGGCGAAGACGGTGCCGTGCGCCCGATTGTGAGCGAGTCCGTCCGCGTCTTATCCCACTCCCGCAGCACGAACCCATGCGACTCGAAGAACGCCCGGATTTGCACCGAGTCCCAGCCCACGATGTCTTCCAGCACCGGCACCAGCACGCTCAGCGCGTCGTCGCTCAAAATCGTGCGTTGCGCGATCTGCGTAATGTACTTGTTCTCGGAGACCGCGATGGTCAGCCCGCCCAGCCGGTTCACGTGCATCATCACGTGCACGTCCGAGCTCCCGTCGCCCACGTACACGATGCGGTCATGGCTCAACGGCAGCGTCGCCCGCAGATCGTCCAGCACCGCCACTTTCCCGTATCCCGCCGGCACGGAAATAATGGATTGAATCTCGCCGCTGTGCGGATCGAAGTGAAATCGCGTCCCGAAAATGTGATCCTCGGGAACAATCCCCTCCAGCGCCGACTGAATCACTTCCTGCGGCGCGGCCGACGTTACATAAAACGAAAACCGGTGTCCATCGATGCCCTCCAGTAGCTTCGACAGCGATCGAATATTCTGCTTCAGCCGGATGCGCTTGCCTACTTCGATCAAATGCTCCTTGCGCACCCGCCGGTATTCCGGATCGTGCAACAGCAGGTACGCGAGTTCGCCGCCTTGCTGGACCATGTGAATCCTTGACAGCCCTTGAATTCTCTCGCCAAAGCCGCCCACCCCAATCAGCTCGCTCAACACGATCCCCGAATCGTTAAAGCTCAGCGTCTGATCAAAATCGCTAACGAAAAGATAGTCTTTGGTTTGCATAATGCTTCTCTCTGTCTATTTGGGAATTGCAACCGTGCAACAAGGCGGGCTGTTATGTTCTTAGATGCCGTTGCGCGGGAGAAGTTGCCGTTTTTGGCGTAAGTGCAAGAAACCAAAAGCTTAA
>JAYTVY010000576.1:0-3705 GCA_043743755.1 Bryobacterales bacterium
GCGGCTTTATTTACGCCGTCCGCTTGACGGACGCTTGCTTACGCGCGCGGTTCCGAAAGGCCGATGGAGCGTCACGTGCGGGGTTATGGGGGATATCCAGTGCTTTCAGAGCCGCGCCCGAAGGAAGCGCAACGACAGCGGCTTTATTTACGCCGTCCGCTTGACGGACGCTTGCTTACGCGCGCGGTTCCGAAAGGGCCGATGGAGTTGCGCCGGGAGGTAAGCGCTACGTGCGCGCCGGAAATGAGTTTGAAGTACGCGGCGAGAAAGGCGCCGGAAGTAAGCGTTACGTGAGGGCCGGGAGTGAGTTTGAAGTACGCGGTGAAAAAGGGCCCGTCGACGTTGAGTATTTGGTGCGGATGAGAGGACTTGAACCTCCACTCCCTTGCGAGAACATGGACCTGAACCATGCGCGTCTGCCAATTCCGCCACATCCGCACGCCGGTGGGCTTTCCTATTCTACCGGATTTGCGAAGCCCATTCTACGTGCCGTGTTCCGAAGCCGCAGGATCAGCGCCATCACGCGGCGTTCGATGTCCTCGCGGACCTCGATGTACACTTCCTCGCTGTCGCCGATGGGGTCGCGCACGGTCCATTCCTCGGTAGCCGCGCCATCCACGGCCATAAGCTTCTGGCCCGACATGTTCACGATGAGGTCACACCCGCGCAGAGCGACTTCGGCCAGGGTCTTGGGATAGTAGGCGCTCAAGTCGATGTTCTTATCGAGCATCACCTTTCGAGTCAGCGGCTGTATCCGGTTGGAAGGCGCAAGCCCCGCACTGCCGGCATCGATCACATCCGATCCGTAGTGCCGCGCGAAGCCTTCCGCCATCGGGCTGCGGCAGGAGTTGCCGATGCAAACGAAAACCACACGGACCGGCTCCATCACCGATCCAGCCGCTCGACGAACAGGCGGTGCACGCGGGAGTCATCGGTCAGCTCGGGATGAAACGTGGCCGCCATGTGTCTTCCCTGCTCCACCAGTACCGGATCGCCGCCGTAGCTAGCGAGCACACGCGATCCCTCGCCCACGCGGCGAATGATGGGAGCCCGGATGAACACGGCTTCCATTCCATCCGGATCCAGCCGCGCGATTCGGCTGTCCACCTGCCGGCCATAAGCGTTCCGCTCCACGGTCATATCCATTAATCCCAGCGACGGTTGCGCCGGATGCGTCACTTCATTTGCGATCAGAATGGCGCCCGCGCAGGTTCCGAATACCGGACGCCTCCGCCCAAACGCGCGCAACGGCTCCAGCAGGCCTTCGCTCTCCAGCAGCTTGAGCATGGTGGTGCTCTCGCCGCCCGGAATGATCAGGCCATCGACGTCCTCAAGCTGATCCGCCGAGCGCACCTCTACCGCGTGGGCGCCCGCGCGCTCCAGCGCTTTCTTGTGCGCGTCGAAGTCCCCTTGCAGCGCCAGAACTCCGACACGCTTCTGGCCCTGCATTACCATCCTCGAGTTTGCAATAGCTCCGATTCCTTAAGCGTGCCGATCTCGATACCGGGCATGCCGATACCCAGCTCTTCGCTGGCGTCGAGCAGTTTGGCTGGATCGTTGAACCACGTAGCGGCCTTCACGATGGCTCGCGCGCGTGCTTCCGGATCGGACGATTTGAAAATTCCCGATCCCACAAACACCGCCTCGGCTCCCAACTGCATGACCAGCGCCGCGTCGGCCGGAGTGGCGATTCCGCCGGCCGAAAAATTCGGCACGGGCAGCTTGCCGTGCTCGGCCACCCACTGCACCAATTCCAGGGGCGCTTGCAGCTTTTTGGCTTCGGCCACCAGTTCTTCCTTGCCCAGCACGGTGAGCTGCTTCATCTCTTTGACGATGGTGCGGATGTGACGAACCGCCTCCACGATATTCCCGGACCCGGCCTCTCCCTTGGTGCGGATCATGGCGGCGCCTTCCGCGATCCGCCGCAGCGCCTCGCCCAGATTTCGCGCGCCGCACACGAAGGGCACCTTGTAATCGCGCTTGTCGATGTGGTGCTCCTCATCGGCGGGGGTGAGCACTTCGCTCTCGTCGATGTAGTCCACTTTGAGAGCCTCGAGGATGCGGGCCTCCATGAAATGGCCGATGCGGGCCTTGGCCATCACGGGAATGGTGACCTGGGCCATGATCTCGCGGATCTTGGTGATGGGCGCCATGCGGGCGACGCCACCCTCTTTGCGAATGTCGGCTGGAACGCGCTCCAGCGCCATTACGGCGCAGGCGCCCGCTTTCTCCGCGATGACGGCCTGCTCGGCGTTGGTGACGTCCATGATCACGCCGCCCTTTAACATTTCAGCGAGTCCGACTTTTAGCCGGAAATCTTCGTCTAAGTACATGCAGCTCTCCTTGTGAACGGCGGCGGGGGCACCGAGCTTCCGCCGCTTACTTTGTTACAAACAAACGCCCTCATACCATGGCAGGGGCGGAATCCATGCGGGCCGCGGCACGCGCACGCTCCACCTCACCCGTAAAAATCTCTCCTAGAATGCGCATTCCGGATGCGATCTGATCCGGCGCGACGCCGGCAAAGCTGATCCGCAGACTGCCTGGCTCGGGCCGCGAAACGGCAAAATATTTGCCTGGCAGGTAGGTCACGCCTTCGCGCTCCGCCCGGGCCAGCAATTCCCCTGCATCCAGCGGCGACGGCAATCGGATCCACAGATTCATCCCGCCCCGCGGCCGCGTAAACTCAGCAGTCTCCGGCAATTCGCGCGTGCATGCCGACAGCACGGCCCGCAGGCGCTCGCGTCCAGTTTCGAGCACTCGCTGCCGGTGGCTTTCCAGGCGGCCCGATTCGGAAAACCGCAGCAGCACGCCCTGCGACAACTGGTCCGTATGCAAATCGCTGCACTGTTTGGCTTCGGTTAACCGTTCGATCAGGGGTTTCGGACCGATGGCCCAGCCCACGCGCAACCCGGGAAACGCCAGCTTCGAAAAGCTTCGCAGCAGCAGCGTGTCGCCGGTCTCGTCGAGCGCTTTTACCGAGGGGAGCATCTCGCCCTCATAAGCCAGCGGCCCGTAAATATCGTTCTCGATCACCACCACGCCGGCTCGACGCGCCAGGGCCAGCAGCGCCTTGCGCGCCTGCACCGGCAATGTGGCGCCGGTGGGATTCTGAAAATTCGACGTGACCACCAGCAGCTTGGGGCGTTCTTCGGCAATCGCGCGCTCCAGGGCATCCAAGCGAATGCCGTCTTCCGACACGGGTATCCCCAGCACGCGCGCCCCGGCCCGCACAAATGCGTTCCTCAAGCCTGGATACACGGGATCCTCGAGCAGCACCGTCTCGCCGTGAGCCGCCAGCGTGCGCTGCAACAGATCGAAGGCCTGCTGCACTCCGCTGGTTATCAGAATGTCATCGGATTCGCGCGCCGCGCCTTCGGCCCGCGCTCGTTCCAGAAGATAGCGCCGCAACGGCGCGTATCCGGCGGGCGATCCCAATTGGAGAATCGCGGCGATTCCATCGCCATCGATCACTTCCGCGCAAGTCTGGCGAAATTCCTCGATCGGGAACAGCAGCTCCGACGGACGCGCGCTCGAAAAGCTGGCGGGGGACATGGCAAATGAGGGCGCCGCAGGCCATCCCGGCTTTAGAACTTCATCCCACCGCATGCCCGTCTGGCGGGGGGCCGGCGTGCTGACGAAACTGCCGCGTCCGACGTGGCCCATAATTAGACCGTCAGACTCCAACAGCTCATAAGCGGCTGA
>JAYTVY010000577.1:0-10598 GCA_043743755.1 Bryobacterales bacterium
TCGAATGTATCTTTGAAGTTCCCATCCAGGCTGAGCAGCGCCTTCGCCGGATCCCGGCGGCCCCCAATCATTGTTCGTATTTCGTAGTCGCCCTCCACCGCGAAATGATGAGCCGCCGTGAAGGCTTTCACTCTGGCGGCGCCCTCGGACTTGTATTTCACCAGCGACGGTTTGGGCAGCGGATCGGCGGCAATCGCGGCCTTCGCGATCTTTTCCGCCGCGGCCAGATATTTCTCCATCAGCAATGGCGAGAGCGACAACACGTCTCCGATGTTGTCAAATCCGTATCCCGAATCGTCCGCCGGAAAATCGGCGGCTGGCTGGAAGTCGATCGCCAGCAGATCGTGAATTGTGTTGTTGTACTCGAAGCGGTTCAGCCGCCGCGCCGTCACTCGCCCCGGATCCGGCTTGAGTTTGCGATCGGCCTGCGCGAACTCGCGATCGATCCAGTCGGTTACCGCCGCGATTTGCCGCTGATCCGGCCGCGGCAAACCCTTGGGCGGCATCTCCCCGGTTTTCAACTTGGCCTCAAGCCGTTCCCACAGCTCGCGCTTCGCCAGCACATCGGCGCTCGATCGAAACGCCTGCAGATTGAGATTCCCCGTATGCGCCTTCTCGCTGTGGCAGACGAAGCAATTGGCCTGAAGAAACGGTTCCACGTTCTTCTCGAAACCGCCCCCTGCCAGAGGGAGCACGGCCAGAAGAACAGGGATCAAGCGCCGCATCCATTCCATTATCGCGCGTTTGCGTCTCCACTGCGGCTCGAAGTAAACTGGAGCCTTACCTCATGAAATCAACCAACTCGAAGCTCACTCTCGCCCTCCTGTGCACCAGTCTCACCGGACTCGCCGGGCCCGGCGCACCCACGGCCGAAACACTCAAACAGGTTCTGAACAAGAGACTCCAGTCCCTGCGCCCGGACGGCACTACGGAGCGCAATGTCTTGTTTCAAGAGGTCCGCGCCGGGAGCGGCACCGGCGGATTCTATCCGTTCCAGGTAACCGCTCTGATTCGCGACTACGGCCCGGGCTATCCGCGGAACCGCTACTACGGCGAAACCTGCGTGGGCCGCCTGGACAAGTTGGAATACACTCTCATGCGGGACAATTACGGCGAATGGCAGGTGCAGGGCGCGATGACTCCTTCCATGGCCACCCGCCAATGCAAGCCAAATCCCGCCGACGGTGTTTCCAGTATCCCGCTGGCCACCTTATCTGGTTCCGCCGCTCCGGCCGGCTCGCCTGCCGCCGCCCCCATGGCGCCCGCAACGAACGCGAACGCGGCCGCCGGCGGTGGCGGAGGCGTTGCGGCTGGATCCTATGAATGCTGGGCGAACGGCCAGGCGCGCATGCTGCTCAATTTCACTGTCCGCACGCCGGGCCAGTACATCGGTTCGGATGGCAAACCCGGAGCCTACTCGCTCGGCGCCGGCGGCCGCATCACTTTTCGCGGCGGCGCGCTCGATGGCGTCCTGCCGGCTGGATTTTACACCGTCTATTATGCGCCGCAAGGCCGGCCCACGGTCAGCTTCCGCAACTCCGGCGGATCGGAAGTCTCGTTCTGCGAGAAAGTGCGCTGAAACTTACCAGCCGCTCGGCGCGATCCAGAAGCTTTCCTGCCAGCTCGCGCCCGGCGCGATGGTCTGCATGCCCGCATACTTGCCCGCATGCGCCAGATTGAACACATCGGTGATCGCGCTCATCGGCTCAAAACAAACCATGTTGCGCCCCGGCGGCGCGAAGACTACCGCGATGGGATATTTGGGACCGAAACGCACCGTGATCTTCTGGCTCTTCCCCTCCACGGTGAATTCCCCGCCCGGCTCGATGCCGCCGTAAACATCGTCGAACTGCCTGCCCGCCAGCGCTGCTGAATCGGGCAGTGCCGCGGGCGAAACTTCGCCCGTGGGTACGAACTTGTTCGACAGCGTGTAATGCTCGCGCACCGGCAGGTGCAGCTTCCATTCGTCGCGCGGCGCGTCCAGGATCTGATAGTAAGGATGGAAGCCCACCGATACCGGCATGCTCTCATCGGAATGATTCTCGATCTTCGTGCGTACTTCCAGCTTGCCATCGGCCAACCGGTACGTCATCTCCAGCGTATGCGCGAACGGGAACTGCGCCATCCATCCGGGACGCCGCCAGAATTCCAGCCGGCTGGTCACCTCCGCCGCCGACGCATCGGCATGCATATCCGTCACTTGCCATGCGGCGAATACCACCAGGCCATGAATCGGAAGCCCGTTGCCGTCGTGCCGGTAATTGCCAAGCTCCGGATTGAGCGCGTATTTCTTCCCGTTTACATAATAGGATTCGCCGCTCAAACGATTCGCCCACGGCCCCAGAAAAGGTATTCCCACCTGGACCGGCTTCTCCTTCAGCTGCGCGAGATGTTCGTAAGGCGACCACAGCAGCGGTTTCCCGTTCACGCGCATGTCGTACGCGATATTGCCGATGGACGGAACAATAGAAACTTCGGTTCGATGCGCGCTATCGGAAAGCCGCACGACGGCAATACCGTCCACGGTGATGGTCTGGGCGGAATAGGTTGCAAGAGTCATGGAAGGCAGAATCAGAGGCAGCGCCAGACTCAGGATTCGTCTGGCTCGCGCAGATCGAGATCGGTGTATTTCTGGCAGCACCAGCATACTCCCGGAGAATAGGTTCGAATGTAACACACCTCGCACCAATAGCTGATAATCAACCGCTTGCCGTCCTTGTGAACGAACATGGCGCGTGTGTGGATGGGATCCACCACGAAATGGTCCGCCGCGCGATAGTGGCCCACGGCTTCGAAATCGTCGCCGCGCAGCCGCTCGTCGTTGAGGACGGCGTCCGTCGCTGCATCGCCTTCCAGGCCCACCAGCTTGTGGTCCGGGGTGTCCAGCAGGGGTTGGCGATCCGCGGACAGCCCCAGCTTTCCGCGTACCCACAAACCCGGCGTCGAAGCTCCGAAGGCCGCACCCGAGCCCAGCAGCGCGACGAAGAAGCGGCGTGTCACGCCTCTATTGTAACTTCGTCTCTAGCACCACCACGTCACACCATGCGCTGGAACGAATATCACGAGGCCACCAAACACAGCCACGCATCGCTCCAGCGCAACGTACATTTTCTCGATTGGTCCAACCTCCCCGATCCATTCCGGCACTACGAAGGCGCGCCGCTGCTGGATCTTCCAGCCGATCCGGCCGCGCCGGAAATCCCAGCCTTGGACGTTCTCTCCGGCCATCGCGGCCCCGCGCATGAGTCGGATGACTGGGTAGCCTTTCTTTCGCGGCTGCTGTTCTACTCGGCGTCGATCAGCGCCACCAAGACCACCCCCAGCGGCGACCGGTACGCCTTGCGCGTCAATCCGTCGTCTGGCAACCTGCATCCCACGGAGTTTCATTTCGCATGCCCGGACGGGCTCTACCACTACCGCCCGTCCTCGCATGCTTGCGACCGGCGGGCCGCCGGCGACTATGGTCCCTTGCGATTCCTGCTCACAACAATTGCGTGGCGTGAAGCGTGGAAATATCAGTCTCGCGCCTATCGATATTGCCTGCACGACGCCGGACACGCGGCCGAATCGCTGGCGCTGGCGGCCCGTGCTATGGGATGCAGCGCTCGAACCCAAGCGGCATTTTCCGATGATGAACTCGCGCGTGAGTTCCAGCTCGCGGAAGACGAATGGCCCCTGCTCATCATGCACGTAGATCATGGGCCGTCTATTGCGCCGGCAGCTCGGCGCGTCTGGTTCGGAGGCGTGCCCAACCCGCTATCGCCCGACGTTATCGAATATCCGGCATTGGAAGCCATGCACGCCGCGACAAAGCACGGTGCGCCACCCGAGCTCCCGCCACTCGAACCGCCTCCGCGCGCGCTGGGCGGTCCGCCTTTTGGCGATATCGTTCGCCGGCGGCGCTCCGCGCTCGATTTTCAAGGAGGCGTCCGGAGTATTGACCGCGAGCAGTTGACACTCCTGCTGGAAGCCGGCCTGCGCCCACCCGCCGCACGCTTTGATTTCGGCGATTATGTCGAGTTGTACGCGTATGTCCACCGCGTCCGCGATGTGGAATCCGGCCTCTACCGCGTTTCCGAGGCGGGCGCTCTCCATCTGCAGCAGCCCGGCGACCAGCGCGCCGTCGCTACGGAGCTGAGCCTCGATCAAGAGCTCGCCGGCAATGCCTGTGTCGCGTTCTCCATGATCGGGGATCTAGACCGCGCCACCCGCCGCCACGGAGATCGCGGCTATCGCTATGTCCACTTTGAAGCCGGCGCCATCGGCCAGCGCCTCTACCTTGCCGCCGAAGCGCTCGGCTTCCAGTCGACTGGAATGGGAGCGTTCTATGACGATCTGGTCAATAAGTATTTGAAGCTTGCGCCCGAAGCCGGACAAGTGGTGTATCACTTCGCCTGCGGTTACGCGATAAACGATCCCCGCTTATTCCAGGTCGATTGATTCCACGTTGATCACGCTGCCTTGCAGCGTGCCGCTCACCGTGGCCTTCAGATCCTTGTCCTTTTTGGAGGCCTTCAGCGCGCCCAGCGTCTTGGCATTGCCGCGCTCGTCAAACTTGAGAAACTTTCCGTCCGCGAGTACCAGACCGTACCCGCTCTTCGAGCACGAAAGCGCGCAGTCCCGAGTGTGACTGGCCAGATCGTTGGTCTTGCACATCACGTCCACCACCGTCCCCGTCCAGCTTTCGCCGAAACACACCTCGGAGCACAAAACCATTCCCAGCATCGCCTTTTTCATACTTCCAGTGTAGTGCTTTTTGACAGATCACTCTTGATTCCGGTCCGCCTGATGTTTATACTGGCTTTTTTGATGACGCCTCGAGAACATTTCGACCCCTTGGCGCCCCAGCGGGAGGCAGCGATGTTCTACGGCCTGTTCCTGCGCGGCCATTCGGCGGACATGCTGCGACGCGACATCGACGTTCCTAAGCTAATACTTGAGAAATGGCTTAGAAATGGCAGATACGAAAACACTTTCCACGAATCCCTAAAGCGCGTCTACCACTACCGCAAACAAGTCCTAGCCATCTTCGACGAACTCGTCACAAACGAAAAATACCACCCCCGCCTCCAATAACATTGTACGGCGGGCCCCCCGGCCCGCAGCCAGCCCCCCGGCCGGCCCCCCATCCTCAGATAACCTGTATACTTCCCCTATGCCCTTCTCCCGCCGCAATCTCCTCGTCTCCTCTGCCGCCCTCGCCCTCCCCCGCCTCACCCCCGCCGCCACCCCAACCCCCGGCAGCGCCGCCTTCCACCTCGGCGTCGCCTCCTACTCCTTCCGCAAGTTCTCCCGCGAAGCCGCCATCGATATGCTCCGCGACCTCGACGTGGATTTCGTCAACATCAAGGACTTTCACCTCCGCATGGACAACACCCCGGATCAAATTATCGCCGCGCGCCGCGAGTTCGAGAACGCCGGCATCGCCATCGAGGGTGGCGGCAATATTTCGTTTCAGAAAGACGACGCCGACGACATCCGCCACAAGTTCGAATACGCCAAACTCGCAGGCATGCGGCTCATCGTCTGCGCGCCAACCCATGAGACCCTCCCAAAACTGGAAAAGTACGTCAAGGATTACGACATCCAGCTTGCGCTGCACAATCACGGCCCCGAGGACAAGAATTTCCCAACGCCCCAGAGCGTGCTCGACGCCGTCAAGAACATGGATCCCCGATGCGGGCTGTGCATGGACATCGGCCACACAGCGAGGACCGGCGTGGACGTGGTGGAGTGGATCGTCAAAGCCGGCCCGCGCCTGCTCAGTATGCACGTCAAGGATCTAACCGATTTCACCGCCAGGGAAAGCCAGGTTGCGGTGGGCGACGGAAAAATGCCGATTCCGGCCATCTTCAAGCAACTCCACAAAATGAATTATCGCGGCGGCGTGATGCTGGAATACGAGATTCACGCAGACGACCCCGTGCCTGGAATGCAGAAGAGCTTCGCGTACATGCGCGGCGTTTTAGCGGGGCTGCGCGCATGAGTATCCCGCCGCAGATGATGACCACGGCGTTCACACTGGACGGCTACCGCATCGAACGGAATCTCGGAATCGTGCGCGGAATCATTGTCCGCTCGCGTTCCATTTTCGGGACCATTGGCGCCAGCTTCCAGACCCTGGCCGGCGGCGACATCACGCTGTTCTCGAAGCTGTGCGAAGAAACCCGCGAGCACGCCTATGATCGCATGGCCCAGCACGCCGTCGAGCTCGGCGCCAACGCTGTCATCGGCGTGCGCTACGACGCTACCGAAATCATGCAGGGAACCACTGAGGTGCTCTGCTACGGAACGGCCGTGGTAGTCGCATCCGTATAATTCGGCGTTCCACGCCCGCTGATATTTACGCCGGTACCCGGCACCGCCCGAATGTCCCGCGCCGCCAGCAGCAGCCCGCAGTGTGAACACGTAACCACCGGCGACAGATGCTGCTCGCACGGTTTGTGAACCAGCAGCATCGGAGGACCCAAGTCGTCTCCCATCCACCGGTCGCCCCAGGCCATCAGCGTCACGAGTACCGGATACAGTCCCAGGCCTTTTTCCGTCAGCCGGTATTCGTAACGGTCGGGCTTCTCCTGGTAGCGCCTCTTTTCCAGAATCCCCTCGCGCACCAGCTCTTGCAGTCGCGCCGTAAGAATGTTCCGCGCTACCGACAAGCGTTCGCGGAATAGCTCGAAACGCTTCACACCCAGAAACGCTTCGCGCAAAATCAAGATGCTCCAGCGGTCACCCACCGCACTGAGGGCCCGCGCCACTGAGCAACGCATGCCTCGGATCTGCTTCCGATTCATGAACACCCCCCGCTACCGGGTCCGATTCTATCGTATCCAATCGCAACTGGCTAGTTTCTTTTTGAAACCAACGTTTTCAATCATTTAGAGGCAATTTCGTAATTGACAAACAGACTCAAGGGAAATAAAGTAAATCATACTTCGCTCAGGAGAGGCCCCGTAGCCTTATGAAACGTACACGGTTGTTCGTTTTGTTCTTGACGCTCCAGGCTGCCGTTTTCGCGCAGTCCGATGTGAGCACCGCCAGCGTCCGAGGAACGGTGACGGACCAGACCGGCGCGCTGATCGCCAACGCGCAGATCAAGGCCACCAATGCCGAGCGCGGAATTGAACGCTCAACGGTTACCGATTCCGTGGGTGTCTATCAGCTTCCGTTTTTGAGTCCCGGCGCTTACGATATTCGCATCGAAGCCAAGGGATTCGAGACGCATATCTTGAAAGGCGTCGAACTCACGGTAGGGCAAGTCGCGGTTTACGATGTCCAAATGAAGGTCGGCGTGGTGTCGGCCGAAGTATATATCACCACCGAAGCGCCGCTGGTGGAAACCGAGAAGACGCAACAGGCCAACACCATTCAAACGCGACAGGTGGAAAACCTGCCCAACCTCACGCGCAACTTCTTCGCGGCCATCTATACGCTTCCCGGCGTATCCAGCTCGAACGCCCCCCGCGCGCAAGGCAATGGCAACTTCAACTTCGGCTCCAGCGGTTTTTCCATCGGCGGTTCTAACGGGCGCGCCAACCTGATCACGGTGGACGGCGGCGAGAACGAATTCGGCGACGGCGAGCCGCGCTTCTTCCTGAGTCCCGACGCCGTTCAGGAGTTCCAGGTGAATCGCAACGGCTTCAACGCCGAGTACGGATTCACTTCAGGCAGCGCCGTGAACGTGGTTACCAAGAGCGGCACGAATCAATGGCATGGCGGCGTCTACACGTACTTCCGCTCGCAGCACACTTCGGCTCGCAATTTCTTTGACCGTGGGATCAGGAAGGCGTTCGATCAGCAGCTCTATCCAGGCTTGACGCTCGGCGGTCCCATCGTCAGGAACAAGCTGTTCTTCTTCACTTCTTACGAGCTGCCGCGTTTTGACAACGCGCGCTTTCGCCGCTACCTGGACAATCCCGCCGCCCTCGGACCTTCAGCGGCGCAAGCCGCCCTTATCGGGGGTCTCAATTCAAGCGGAGATCCCAACCTGCAACGCATCGCGACCTCTTTGCAGGCCGGTCTGACGCCTACCAATTACGCCAATACGCTGGCTCTGTTGAAGCGTGAAGACGGCACCTTCACGGGCCACAACCGGTTTCACCAGTTCAGCACGCGGGTCGACTACAACATAAGTTCCAAGGACGCCTTGAACGGCCGCTTCTCTTATTTCAATGCCAGCGACAGCGCCATTAATCGCATCGGTCCAAACAACCTGGTAGGACCGTCTAACGGCACTTTTCTGAGGGCCGTCGATTATACGGCTATCCTCAATTGGAACCATAACTTCACTCCCAGCCTGATCAACCAGTTCCGCACCCAGTTCGCCCCGGGAACTTCCGCGCGCACGTCGTCGAACGATCCGAATGGAACGGAAATCCTGATTAGCGGATTCGGAAACTTCGGCCGCTCCTTCACCACCCCCTTCAACACTTTTGAAAAGCGCTATCAGTTCGAAGACACACTCTCCTGGATCCACGGAAAACACTTCATCAAGTTCGGCGGCTCTTACCGGCCGGTGAGGTACCACGTGATCAACTCGCTGTGGTTTGGCGGACAGTGGACCTTTACTCCGGGCACCTTTTCCAGCCTGACGCCCTTGGCGGCGGCCGACCAGGGAGCGGTTACCGCGTTCGCCAAGGGTGCCGGTATCACGGTTCCCACGTTGACCGCCCTGCAGAATTTCAGCTTGGGCCTTCCGCTATTCTTCCGCCAGGGCTTCAACAATCCCGAGTGGTCGGATTGGGCCAAATTCCTGGGCCTGTTCATCAACGATTCCTGGAAAGTAACGCCGCACTTTACTTTGGATTACGGCGTGCGCTTCGACAATGACCATGAGCCCAAGCCGTTGAAAACTTATAATCACGCGTCCCCGCGCGTAGGCTTCGCCTGGGATCCGTTCGGCGATCAGAAGACGGCCATCCGCGGCGGTGCGGGCGTCTTTGAAGCGCCAGTCGGCTACCAGATCGGATATCTCACCAACCTTCTCAACGACAGCGGTAATTACATCAACCAGGTCTTCAAGACGGCGGGCGACGGCGCGCAGTCGTCTGTTGTCGCCTGGGGCTATGGCGTGAAAAACGGGAAGCTTCCATTCACTGCGCTCACGGCAGCCGACTTCCAAGCCATTGGCATTCCCACCGGGCCAAAGGGCATCGGCCGCGTGGTGTTCGACGCCGCCAAGGAATACAGAAACACGAATTCCTACCAGGCCAATTTCGGCATCACCCGGCAGGTGCTGAAAGACACCTCGCTGGACGTGGCCTACAACTACTACCGCGGACTTCACATTCAGCTGGATCACGAGATCAACTACAAGCAGACCGGCAACTTCGCAACCGGCATCGGACCGCTGCTCACTCGCATCGATCCCGCCATCGCGCAGTTCAACAACTACTCCAGCATTGGCAACTCCACCTACAACGGGATGACCGCGTCGTTGACCAAACGCTATTCGGCTCACACCCAGTTCCAGATCAATTACACGTACAGCCACTCCATCGACGACGTGACCGATTACAATTCGGCATTCGCGGGTCATGACCCCACCAATCTGCGGCTGGAGCGCGCCACCTCGGCGTTCGACATTCGCCATAACTTCGTCGCGAGCGCGGTGCTCGGCAGTCCCTTCCAGGCCGGTCCGGACCACAATCCTTTGGCTCGTGCATTCGCCGATATTACGCTGGCCCCAGTGGTCCAATTGCGTTCTGGAATTCCATTCTCCCTGCTCTTGGGCACCGACGCGAACGGCGACGCGCACAGCGGCGACCGTCCCATCTATGCCTCTCGCAACTCCGGCCGCGGCGGCCCCTTTTATAGTTGGGACATGCGCCTGAACAAGCAGCTGTTCTTCAATCGCGACCGGGGCATCCGCGGCGAGTTCATTGTCGAGGCCGTCAACCTTCTGAACCACACCAATTTCGAAGCCGTAAACAATTTCGTCGGCTTGAATCCGAAATACCTGGTGGGCCCCTTCGCCCCCGGCGTCTTCAACGTCACCGGCGATCGCAACTTGCCCTCCACCGCACCCTTGGGATTCACCTCGGCCTTCGACCCCCGCCGCATCCAATTCGGCCTGAAGCTCGCATTCTAAACTCGCGGGCCGCTTTCGAAGCGGCCCCCTCCGCATCCATAATGTATTCTTGAATGTGAAGTACGCTCGTCCGCTGATCGTCATCTTTGCCGTACTCACCTGTTGCTCAGCGCGAGCGCAGCAGCCCTTCTACACCGACGACCCCGGCGTCACCGATCGCGGCAAATTCCACTTCGAGCTCGCCAATGAATTCGACGCCCTTCAAAGCGCCCTCTACCCCGCCCTGCGCCAGAACACGCTGAACTATCGCTTTAACTACGGGCTCCCCTGGCATCTTGAGGTGGATGTCGATAGCCCGTACCTCGGCATCTTCCGAACCAGCGCGGCCCAAACCCGCCGCTCGTATGGTCCCGGCGATACCAATCTCGGATTGAAATGGGCCATCCGGGAGGAGCACGATGGCTCGCGCGCGCCGGCCCTCGCCGCGAGCTTCTACGTCGAATTCCCTACGGGCGACAATCACAACCAATTGGGCTCCGGCCTGATCGATTATGCGCTGAACGGCATCGCC
>JAYTVY010000578.1:0-6649 GCA_043743755.1 Bryobacterales bacterium
CCCCCCCCCCCCCCCCCCCCGATAGATTTGGTGCAGGAGAGAGATGTTCGCGGGCGCCCTTGCAAGTGGGGGCGCCTTTTTTTTGGGAGAACGGATGAATGAACGTCGAGTTCGGCGGCGAGAGAAACACAGAAGAAGGATGATCAGCAGTCTGCTGACGAAGGTTGAGGATCGGGTGGATGAAATGAAGCCGACGGTAGTGGATTATATCCGGCTGACGCAGCTCGAGAGGGAGCTGGACGGCACAGAACAACCTACGGAGGTAAGAGCTTCGTGGCAAAAACCGAGGGACGGATCCGGCACCGGGGAATAGAGTATGAGCCGCTGCCGTCGCAGAGCCGGTTTCACGAATCGGCGGCCCGGTTCAAGGGTTTTTCAGGGCCGATCGGGTCGGGAAAAAGCGAGGCGTTGTGTCATGAGGCTATCCGGCTGAGCTATATGAATGCGGGACGGATGGGGCTGATTGGGGCGCCGACGTATCCGATGCTGCGGGATGCGACGCTTCTGGGTTTCTTGGAGATTTTGGGGAGTAACGGGATTCCGCACGAGCACAACAAGGCGGAGTCGGTAGTGGTGATGAAGGACACGGGATCGAGGATTCTGTTCCGGGCGGTGGACGATTTCGAACG
Source organism: Bryobacterales bacterium (assembly GCA_043743755.1). Lineage (GTDB taxonomy): Bacteria > Acidobacteriota > Terriglobia > Bryobacterales > Bryobacteraceae > JALYHQ01. Next base: position 630 of record JAYTVY010000578.1, read on the forward strand.
ATTGCGCGGGACGAATCTGGCGTGGTTTGGAGTGGACGAGCTGACGTACGCACCCGAGCAATCCTGGCTGCGGCTGGAGGGACGGCTGAGGGATCCGCTGGCGGCGCGGTTGTGCGGGTTTGGCGTGTGGACGCCGAAGGGATTTGACTGGGTGCACCGGAAGTTCATTCGGGAACCGGTGACTGGATACGAGGCGGTGCAGGCGGCGCCATTTGAGAACCGGCACGTACTGGAACAGGTCCCGGATTTTTATGAGCGGCTGGAAAGCAGTTACGATGCGCGGTTTTTCCGGCAGGAAGCGCTGGGCGAGTACATCAACGTCCAGGCGGGGCTGGTTTATGAGGCGTTCGACCGGAGCAGAAACGTTCGCGAGTGTGTGCTGGATGGGAAGCTGCCGCTGTACTGGGCGCTGGATTTCAACGTGGATCCAATGTGCTCGCTGGTGGCGCAGAAAGCTGGAGAGGAGATCCGGGTGCTGGATGAGATCGTACTGAGGCGGGCGTCGACGGCGGAGGCGTGCGAGGAGTTTCATGCGCGGTATCCGCAGCATGCGTCGCTGACGGTATACGGCGATGCGTCGGGGGCGCGGATGCAGACGGCGGGCACCACGGATTACCGCATCATCCGCGAATTCTTGACGCGGGAGGGATACCAGCGATTCCGGTTTCAAGTACCGGTGAGCAATCCGAGCGTGCGGGAGCGGATCGCGCTGATGAACGCGAAGCTGCTTTCGGCCAGCGGCGATTCGAATCTGGTGGTGGATCCGAAGTGCCGGGGGCTGATTCAGGATTTTGAGGAAGTGAGTTTCAAACCAGACAGCCAGGCGATCGACAAAGACCGCGATCCGAAGAGGACACATTTATCGGACGCGCTGGGGTATCTGGTGTGGCAGGAATGCCGTCCGCAAGCGGCGTATGGCGAAAGAGACAGGCGGCTAATGTGATGAGCACCGAAGGCGGCAATTTCGAAATCGACCGGGAGCATCCGGAGTATGTGTCGCAGAAGCCGGCGTGGCGGCTGTATCGGGACCTGTACGTGGGAGGCGAACAGTTCAAAGCGCGCGCGGACAACTATCTGATCCGGCGGCAGAGGGAACCGGGGGATGTGTTCTCCGAGCGCCTGTGCCGGGTATTTTACGAGAACTATATCGGGTCGATTATCGACTGGTACACGGCGACATTGTTCCGCCGGGAACCGCTGGTGAGCTACGACGGGACGAATGAAGGCGGGAAGCGATTCTTCGGCGAGTTCACGGAAGATTGCGATCTGAAGGGGCTCAGCGTTACGGAGTTTTTCCGGCGCCAGTTCGTGGATGCGCTGGTGGGCGGGAGGAGCCACATCCTGGTGGACTTTCCGCGCTGGACGAAGCCGGCCGAGACGCGGGCGGAAGAAGACGCACGGGGAGCATCGCGGGCGTACCTGGTGGGGTACGCGGCGGACGAATTGATCAACTGGAATCACGACGAGCGCGGAACTTACGACTGGGTGGTGCTGCGAACGACGGGGCTGAAGAAGCAGCGGGTGGAAGATCCGGCGTGGGTGAAGCAAACGCGGTGGGCGTATTACGACAGGCGCGAGTTTCGAATTTATGAGCGGCTGGATAAAGGCACTGGGCAGTCACCGGTGGAGCTGGTGGCGGCGGGGCGGCACGGGCTCGCGAAGCTGGGGCGGGTGCCGCTGTTCGATCTTGCACTGACCGAGGGGCAGTGGCTGATGAATCGCGCCGGGCTGCTGCAAGTGGAGCACTTCAACAAGTCGAATGCGCTGGGATGGGCGCTGACCATGGGGCTGTTCTCGATGCCGGTGGTGTACTCGGAGCGCGATTTCAACCAAATGGTGGGGGAGTCGTATTACATCCAACTGGGTCCGCAGGACCGGTTCGGGTGGACGGAGCCGACGGGGAACATCCATCAAATCGCGGCGGAGAATCTGACGCGGCTGCAGCGGGAGATTTACCGGGTTTGTTATCTCTCGCAGGCGGGCGGGGAACTGGCTGGCGGCTCGGCGCAGTCGGGGTTGAGCAAGCTGCGGGACTTCGCGATCACGCAAGAGGTGCTGCGGGCGTATGGCGATGCGGTGAAGGACGCGATGAAGCGCGTGTTGAAAGCGGTTGAGGCGGCGCGGGAAGACGGGCTGGCGGTCGACGTATCGGGGATGGACGAGTTCGACATCGGGGACTTCAGCACGGAACTGGCGGATGCGGAGAGGTTGCTCGGACTGGGGATTAATTCGCCGACGCTCAAGAAGCAGGTGTATAAGAAATTGGCTTTGAAGTATTTGTGCGACGTGAGGCAGGGGGTGAAGGACGAGATTGTCAGGGAGATTGAGGGCGGCTGAAAACTTGGGGAGTTCGGCCGGGGGGCCGAACGCGGGGCGGGGGCCCCGCCGTACAAAGAGGAGGGAGTGTAATGGACGAGCAAGCGGATGTGCGGGCGATTATTCGCGGAGCCATCGAGGAATTTCTGAAGGCGGAGCCGGCGTATAAGGCTGAGCTGCTGGATGAGCGGAAGCGGCGGGAACAGCTGGAGCGGCAAGTAAACGATCTGGTGGAGGAGAACCAGCGGAGCCGGCAGGCGGCCGAGAATGCCGAGCGAAACGCGGCGATTCGGACGGAGCTGCAAAAGCTTGGGGTGGCAAAGCTGGACCTGGCGTTCCGGGCGGTGAAGGATGACGTTCAGCGCGGCGCCGACGGGCGGCTGGTGGCTCGGGGCGAGGACGGGGACGTGCCGCTGCGGGACTATCTGACGCGGTTCGTGGGGGAGAATCCGGAGCTGCTGCCGGCGCGGATATCGGGGGGCTCCGGTATGGGGTCGACGCCGAAGACGGCGCCGGGCGGCGGAGCGATGGATTTGGACAAGATCCGGCCGGGGATGAGTGCGGAAGAGCTGGAGCGAGTGCGTCTGGAGATTTCAAGAGTTGCGAACCAGACGCTGAGAGGGCAGTAGTTCGGCCGGGGGGCCGAATGCGGGCCGGGGGGCCCGCCGTACGACTAAAGAAAAGGAGAGTTATGCCTGCAATTACTTCAACGAACGTTGCCAATGCAATTGTGAAGCTGGTGGCGGTGGATGCGTTACCGGCGCTGATGGGCAACCTGGTAATGGGAAATCTCGTGAACCGGGATTACGAGCCGGTGCTGGCACAGGCGGGCGATACGGTGAACGTACCGCTGCCGCCGACGCTGGTGGCCAACAACATCGCGGAGGGGGGCACGGTCCAAACGCAGAATCCGAACCTGGGTAACGCGCAGATCGTGCTGAACACTCACGCGGAAGCGACGTTCCAGATTCCGGACGTCACCAAGGTGCTGGCGGTGCCGGACCTGCTGAAGCTGTACATGCAGCCGGCGGTGATAGCGCTGGCGGAGCGAATCGAGACGGACCTGCTCGCTCTGTACGCACAATTCACGGCGAACACGCCGATCGGGACGGGCGGAATGGCGCTGACCGAAACGGCGATCGACCAGGCGGAGACGGCGCTGTTCCAGGCGAAGACTCCGGGAAGCGCATCGAAGTATCTGGTGGTGGATCCGGGGACGTACTCGACGCTGCGGCAGATTCCACGGTTCAGCGAGTACTTCACGGCGGGAGACGCTGGACTGCGGGCCTTGATTGAAGGCTCGGTAGGGAAGATCAAGGACTTCTTCGTGTTCCGCTCGCAATTCGTGCCGAAGACGGGGAGTGGCCCGTTCACGACGCATAACCTGGCATTTTCGAAAAATGCGATCGGGCTGGTGGTTCGGCGGCTGCCGCAACCGTTGCCGGGGACCGGCGCGGTGGCGGAGTACGGCGAACTGGGGAACTTCGGGATTCGCGTGGTGATGAGCTATCAGCCGAACACGCTGGCACAGCAGTTCACGGTGGATGTGCTGTACGGGGCGGCGGTGCTGCGGAACGCGTTCGGGGTACAGGTGAACAGCTAGGGAAATACTTCCGGGCAATGCGGATGGACTCGATTTACCGGCGTCCATCCGCGCACCTGTTTTTTTGATTGGAGGGGATATGGATTTGAAGGCTTTCTTTACAAAATTGCGGAAGATTGAGCAGGATATCGTGGACGCCAATGTCGTGATGGTGAGCCTGGAGACCCCGGATGGGGGGAAGCCGGGGCAGAAGACGGAGGTAGCGCGGGCGTCGGCGGCTCGATTGATTCTGGAAGGACGGGCGCGGCTGGCGGACGCCAAGGAAACGGCCGAGCACCACGCTGTAGGGGTCGCTGAGCGCAAGGCCGCTGAGCAGAAGGCCGTGCAGGATCGGGTGCAAGTGCATGTGATCACCGAGTCGGACGCGAAGGCGCTGGGCAAGAAGCGCGAGAGCTGAAGGTACCGCGATGGCTTTATTTACGGACGGACCGGCTAACGGTAGCCAGGATCTGCAGGATCTTGAGAGCGGCGTTTTGGACGTGGCCAGCATTGAGGGGATCGACGTCACGGTAAAGATGGCGCTGACGCAGGATCAACTGGGGACGCAGATCCTGTTTCTGCTGCTGCGGTATCCGCTGCGGGATTTCTGGTGGATGACGCGGCGGGCCAAGGGCGTGAGCGATGTGGTGGTGACGCCGGAGCTAAAGCGGTGGCACGCGCTGAAATCCCTGGCGGCGGTTTACGCGGATGCGTTTCACAGCCAGCTGAACGATCGGTACGCGGCAAGGCGGGCGGCGTACGAGGATCTGGCGAATGGAGCGAGGCGGGATTACTTTGCCACGGGCGTGGGCCTAGTGGCGAATCCGGTGGTGAAGGCGGCGGCGCCCGCGGTCAGCGCAGTTCCAGGTCTGCTGGCGGGATCCGAATATTTTGTGCGGGTGGCGTGGATGAGTGCGGCGGGGCAGGAAGGTGCGCCGAGCGATCCGGTTCCATTCGGGACAACCGACGGATCGCAGCTTTCTGTGGCCGTTGCGACTCCGCCGGCGAATGCGAGTGGATGGGCGGTTTATGTGGGCGCCACCGCGGGCGGAACCGTTCGGCAGAACTCCGGCCCGCTGATTCTGGGACAGCCGTGGACGCTGCCGCCGTGGGGACTGGTGGCGGGAGCGCCTGCCGGAGCGGGGCAGGGGCCGGAGCGATTCGTGGTGGACGATCGCGTCTTGCAACGGGGGTAGACGATGGCACGAGTTGGAAGCCTGGCCGCGGAGAAGGCGGCGGCGATTTTGGCGGGCGCCTTGCGGCAGCAAATCGTGACGCAGAATACCGCGCCGGAGCTGGCCGAGAGAACGGCGGGAGCGCAGTATCCAGCGATTTATGTTTACTGCGGCAAGGTGCGCAATCTGCTGCGTGAGAAGTTCCGGAAGTTTTCCGGAGAAGCGCAGATGGTGGTTGAGGTAAGGGTTTCGCAGGACCGGCTGGAAGGGCTGGAAGCGCTGGCGCAAGTGTCGGCGGAGAAGGTGACGGACGCGCTGGATGCGCAACGAGGGGACTGGAGCGATGGGATGTTCTTCGGGGGAGGATATGAGATCCAGTACGGTCCGGTGAAACACGGGGGACAGAATTTCTTGCAGATAGCGAAAGTGACGTTCACGGTAGAGGTCAGCATCGGTTAGGGGCGAAGACATGTCTTATATCGCATCGAATGACAATCGGTTCTACGCAGCGCTGGAAACCAGCTACGGACAAGCCGCCGCGGCGGGGGCGCAGGGGCGGATGCCGGCGCTGAAGTTGACGGCGCGGCAACGCAACGAAAAGGCGGCGCGCAAGGACAAGACCGGATCGCGAACGTTCGTGGGCAATCCGGCGGGGCTGCGGCGGACTACGAATTTCGATCTGAAAACGTACATGACGGGATGGACGGACCATTCGGCGCCTCCGCCGCACGGTTCGCTATTTCAAGCGGCGCTGGGCGGCGCTCCGCTGGCGTGGGGAGGCGGGACGGCGGGCGCGGGGAGTACGGTATCGAGGGTGGTGTTCAGCGCGCCGCACGGATTGCAGCCGGGGCAAGCGGTGAGCAGCGGCGCGGAGCTGCGCTTCGTATCGGCGCTGGTGGACGATCATACGGTGCAGCTGGCAGCCCCGTTATCGGCGGCCCCGGCGG
>JAYTVY010000579.1:0-3322 GCA_043743755.1 Bryobacterales bacterium
GTCTGGAATTCAGGCCGAGAGCCTGCAAGTGGGCGGCGTCAAAATGGCCGTCCCGTCCGGCTACACGGTCATCATTGACCGCATCTCCCAGGACATCCCGTTTTACCGCGCGTTTCTGAAAAATGCCGCTCTCTCGGGCGCTCGGGTGATCAATAACCCGTTCTGGTGGAGCGCCGACGACAAGTTTTTCAACTACGCCCTTTCGTCCCGCCTCGGCGTAGCCACCCCGCGCACTGTGCTGCTGCCCCACAAGCAACATCCTCCCGATACCACGGATCAGTCCATGCGTAACCTGCAATACCCGCTGGATTGGGACGGCATCTTTTCCTACATCGGGTTCCCGGCATTCCTCAAGCCGCACTCCGGCGGCGGGTGGAAGCACGTCTATAAGGTGGACAACCCGGATGAGTTTTTCGCCGCGTACGATCAAACCGGCGACCTGTGCATGACGCTGCAGCAAGGCATCGACTTCAACGAGTATTTTCGATGCTATGTCATCGGCCGGGAAAAAGTCCGCAGCATGTCCTATGACCCGCGGCAGCCGCATCACCTGCGCTACGTGCAGAACCCGCCCAAGTACGATCCGGCTCTGCTCAAGCAAGTTGAGGCCGACGCCCTGACGCTGTGCCTGGCGCTGGGCTATGACCTCAATACCGTGGAATTCGCCGTCCAGGATGGCGTCCCCTACGCTATCGACTTCTTGAATCCCGCTCCGGATGCCGACCGAAAATCCGTGGGCGAAGAAAATTTCGAATGGGTTGTGAACGCGGTGGCGGATCTGGCCATTCGCGAGGCGCAAAAGGGTCCCGCGTCCTGGGATGAGCTCCATTGGTCGCGATTTCTGGATGCCGGAACAAGAGGCGCGGTCTCCGCGGGTTGAGCGATGAAACCGAGCTTTACCATCGGGATCGAGGAAGAATACCAGACCATCGATCCGGAAACGCGCGACCTCCGCTCGCACCTCCAGATGGAGATCATCGGCCGCGGCAAGACGCTGCTGCGCGAACAGATCAAGCCGGAGATGCATCAATCGGTGATCGAAGTGGGCACCGGAGTGTGCGCCAACATTCAGGAAGCCCGCACGGACATCGTGGGTCTGCGGTCCAGCATGCTGCAGCTGGCGCGCGAAGCGGGCCTGAAGTTAGCGGCTTCCGGCACGCATCCCTTCGCGGACTGGCGCCAGCAGGAAATTTATCCCGACGAGCGCTACGCGCTGATTGTGGAGGATATGAAGATGGTGGCGCGCGCCAATCTCATCTTCGGACTCCACGTCCACGTCGGCGTGGAAGACCGCGAGACATCCATCCATCTGATGAATGCGGCGCGTTACTTCTTGCCGCACATACTGGCCCTGTCGACCAACTCGCCCTTCTGGCTGGGCATGGATACGGGACTGAAGTCATACCGCTGCAAGGTGTTCGACAAGTTCCCGCGTACCAATATTCCCGACTATTACCAGAGCTGGGGCGAATATGAGGCCTTCATCAATCTGCTGGTCCATACCGGCTGCATAGACAACGCCAAGAAGATCTGGTGGGACATCCGCCCCCACCCGAATTTTCCGACGCTCGAGTTCCGCATCTGCGATATTCCCATGCGCGTGGATGAGACGCTGGCCATTGCCGCGCTGATCCAGGCCACGGTCGCCAAGCTTTACAAGCTCCACAGCGCCAATCAGACCTTCCGTCTGTACAGCCGCGCGCTCATCATGGAGAACAAATGGCGCGCGCTGCGTTATGGAATCGACGGCAAATTGATCGATTTCGGCAAGAGCGTCGAAGTCCCCCTGCGCGACCTGATTTACGAATATCTTCACTTCGTCGACGACGTGGTGGATGAGCTGGGATCTCGCAGCGAGATTAATTATATTCACAAGATGCTGGAGCAAGGCAGCGGCGCGGACCGCCAGCTTCGCGTCTTCCGTGAAACCGGAGACCTTGTCAAAGTTGTCGACTACATTATTTCCGAAACTGCTGCCGGAGTCGCCGACCCCGCGGACTTACAGGTGAGCACAGCCAAAACATGAAAGAGATCCTCAACCAGATCCCGTTCGATCCCGAACTGACGCCCGGAGCGAAGAACGCGGTCAACGTCTGCCTCCGCATCCAGCCGGCGGAAAAGGTCACCGTGATCGCGGACTATGCCTGCCTCGAAATCGCCGCCAGTATCGTGCATGAGCTGGAGGCGCTGGGCGTTCACTACAATCCATTCATTCTTGAGGAACTCGGACTCCGCCCCATGCAAGATATGCCGGAGCTCATTCTGGAAGATCTGGAAACCAGCCAGGTCAGCATCTATACCGTGCAGGCCCAAACCAATGAGTTGCACACGCGCATGCAGATGACCGATGTGGTGAACCGCCGCAAGATCCGCCACGCCCACATGGTCAATATCGAAAAGAAGATCATGCTGGAGGGCATGCGCGCCGATTTTCTCAAAGTGGATGAGCTCAGCGTGAAGGTCTGGGAGATCGCCACCGCCGCTTCGGCTATCCATGCCCGCACCGCTGCCGGCACCGAGATAAAAGCCGATCTCAATAAGAGCTACAAGTGGGTCAAGACCAGCGGCATCATCAGCATTCACAAATGGGGCAACCTCCCTGGCGGCGAGGTCTTCACCACGCCCGGCGAAGTCAATGGCACTTTTGTTATCGACGGCGTGGTGGGCGATTACCTGTGTGCCAAGTACGGCGACCTGCAGCGCGCGCCGCTCACCATCCGCGTAAAAGGGAATCGTGTCAGCGACGCTTCTTCCGATAACAAGGAGCTCGAAGAAGAGTTCTGGCGCTACACCCACACCGACGAAAACAGTGATCGCGTCGGCGAGTTCGCCATCGGAACCAATATCGGCCTGCGCGGCGTCATCGGCAATATTCTGCAGGATGAAAAGCTGCCCGGCATCCACATGGCTTTCGGCAATCCGTACGGCGCGCACACCGGCGCCGAGTGGTGGTCCTCAACGCACATCGACGTAGTGGGCCGCGACTTCGACATCTGGGCCGACGATCGCCAGATCATGAGCAGCGGCCGCTTCCTGATCTGATGCATCGCTGGCTCATCTTTCTGCTGACGGCGGCGTCCTGGTGTTCCGCCCAGGACAAACTGTTTTGGAAAGATCCCGGCGACATTGAGCACATCGATTTCACGCATCCGGCTGGCGGCGCCAAGAACAAGCCCAAGCCGCCGTTCACATTCTTGTCTGAAAAACTCACCGGCAGCAGTCCCAAAGTTCTGGTGCGGGACGCCGAAGGGGTGAAGTGGCGAGTCAAGGGCGGCCTGGAACCCAAAGCGGAAAGTTTCGCGACGCGGTTCGTCGCCGCGCT
>JAYTVY010000580.1:0-6800 GCA_043743755.1 Bryobacterales bacterium
CTGCAAAATTATCCGTGAGAGTAAAGTTAACTGTCACGTTAGTCGAAGCGGCGGTAGTGTCGATGGTGGCAGGCGTGAACGTGAACGCCGTGAGCGCCGGCGGAGCCGTATCCGCGGTTGACGAGACCTGCACGGTAGTATTGGTAAATCCGGCGGCGGCGATACCGGCAGTGTCCAGAAACACTGTGTTGAACTGCGCGTCGGCCGCAAAGATGTAGGCAATCCTCCAGGTTCCCGAAGGGCTGAACCGCGGCAGTGTGATCGCAACGGAGTCGGTAACGGAAGCGCTGGGAGAAAAAATCTTGAACGCCCGAAGAACGAAGCTGCCGGTGGGATCCGCAAGGGCGGTTTCAACATAGTAAACCCCTGTGCCGGCGTCGGTCAGGGTGAAGTTCACGTTCACGGTCGCGGGACCGGCATTCGTGTTGACCGCCGTTGGCGACACGCTCAAGGCGGCCACCGTCGGCGGCGTCGTATCTTGAGCGAGCCCCACGGCCGGTAGTGCCATCACCATCGAAAAAGCAAGCAGGCTTGCGTTCTTGAACACCTGTGTCCCAACTTTCATGACTGTTTCCTCCCCTGTCAAACGTCCAAACACACTACACCTCACCGCGCGAACAGTCCCGCTTTTTGGACCGGAATAGTTCGCGCGGAATGCGGTAGATAACTTCGTTGCTAAATCTTCGTGAGGGCCGGGCCGTTAGCCAAGCCGGTGCCGCCATTCCCAAATTGGGGGTTATCGCTGGCGGTGGAGATGGAGCCTCCGTTGGGGTTGTACACCAGACTGTTTGTGCTAAAGACGTTGCCTGTCGCGCCGATGTTGCCTCCAGCACTGCTTTGCAAGGCATTGCCATTGCCGGTAAAAGAGTTGGCAAAGGCAGTCACTACCGATCCGGAGGCGCCCAGGCCAGTCTGGTTGACTCCCGCCGAGTAGGCAACGATCGTGGAATTATGGAGCTGGACCCGCGAGCCATTCGACGCATTCACGCCACTGGCCCCGTTATATAGCGAGACACGACCGTAGTCCGCGGTGATTAAGCCCGCACTGGTAGTGGTCACAATGCCGTTGGCGCAATCATGGATCCGGGTTTCATCAATCGTTAAAACCAGGTTCGCACCGACGCTGGCGGTGACTCCTGCTCCGGTGAATGAATAGATGTTCAGATCGATGAGATGAACGGCCGCTGCCGCGCTGATGTTAACACCATTCAATCCGATTGCTACCCCTTGAAAGTTTATGCTTCGCAGAGTCACCGTTGCCCCGGATGCATTAATGTTTACGCCGTTGGTGGCGCCAGGGAGAATGCCACCAGCTCCGGAATCGCAATCGATTGAGATGGACTTGGTGATGGTGAGCGCTCCGAATCCGCCTGGATCAAGGCAGTCGATCTCGCCGTTAGTGGCGGTCTTCGAGATGGCGCCGGCGAAAGTCTTGCAGGGCGCGGTGCGGCTGCACGGATTGGCGTCATCGCCGACGCCCGACACCCAAGTACGGGTGGCCTGCGCGCTGGCAACGGAGGTGAACGCTAACATCAAAAGCGCTCCCCCTAACAGACTCAAACGAAATTTCTTCATAGTCGTGGTTCTCCTTAGGTTAGATTGAATCCTTCTTTATCCAGAGTGAAGCGTGGCCTGGTTTCGTATCTTAAAATTCGCCGAAGCTCCCCCCAAGCCCACTTCAGACTGTCCGGCGAATTTGGTCGCGAATGGAAGATGTTATCCTAGTTCACCGCCGAAGTCAATGCTCGTTTGTAATCTGGACTATGTAAGGTGAATTACTGATGTGCTGGCTTTCCCGGACCCTTGTCAGGGGGCCTGATTACGCGACCAAACCGTTGTATCCATTGGTATCTATTACATGCAGGCAGCCGGAGTGTTATACACTGTCGTGCGCGTTAAAACGCTGGACTGGACTAAGGTGGGAGACTTACTTCATGGCGCCCCAAAACGGGAAGCGAAAAACGGCGGACGCGTTCCAAAATGCGTGCCCCAATCGGTTCCTTCATGCAGTTTTGCGCATCGGGCAAAAAGCCAGCGGATTGTAACTTGGCACGAACGGGTCCGCTGAGCGGGGCCGGCCAGCCTGCTAGAATCAGTCCGTGGGGCTGTACCGTCCACGAATCGTATTCGCCGCTGTGGTTTTTTCGACCATCCTACCGGGCGGCGCGTCCCGGGCCGTTGCGGCTGACGCCGACGCCACGGCTATCTCCAGCGTCATTCAAGCGCGGCATCTTCCTTACGGCACCGTCATGGATCCGGTCTTCGCGTCGCCCGGCAGCACGCAGATCGTCAGCTATACGCGTTGCGGCGATTCTGCTATCTGGACCGGCCACTATCTAGCCGCCGAAGCCTTCCGTTACAAGGTAACCCGGTCGCCGGATGCCTTGGCCAACGTGAAGAGCGCTGTAGCCGGATTGAAGTCCCTGGTGGATGTGACGGGGAGCAACCTGCTTGCGCGCTGCGTGGTTCCGTTGTCGTCACCTTACGCTCAGTCCATCGTTAGTGAGGAGCAGCACAACGGGATCTATACGAATTCGGCCGCTGTACTCTACTGGATCGGCAACACCTCACGCGATCAATATTCGGGTGTATTTTTCGGCCTTGGCATCGCCTTTGACATGGTGGATGACGCCTCGGTCAGGGCTTCGGCGGCGGATTTGCTTACCCGGCTGCTGGATTACCTGCAGGGACACTCTTGGACCGTCTTCATGCCCGATGGAACGCCATCGACGACGTTCGCCGGCAGGGCGGATCAGCAGCTGAGCTTCCTCAAGTTGGGCAGCCATGTCAATCCGTCGAAATTCTCGAACACATACGACTTTCAAAAGCTGCTGCTTTCGCTGAGCGTGCTGGCGCCCATCGCGCTGGAGGTCCAAAGCAACAGCTCTTATTTCAAGTTCAATCTAGATTCCATCAATCTGTACAACCTGATTCGCCTGGACTCCTCCAGTGTGTATGCGCCCGCTTATACAGTGCTGCGGAACCACACGCGAGACCAGCAGAATGCTTTTTTTAATATGATCGACCGGGCGCTCCAAGGTCCCAACAGCGGACGCGATGCGGAGACCGTGGCCATGCTGGAGGATTGGCTCCAGCGCCCCAAACGCGATGTTCTTGTCGATCTGCGCGGCAAGCTGCCGGCTTGCAACAGCCCCGACGAAGCGTGCAGTCCAGTTCCCGTCGCGCAGCGTCCCACTACGGATTTCTTGTGGCAAAGGAATCCCTACCAGCTGGATGGCGGCGGGTCGGGAACAGTGGAAAGCGCCGGCATAGATTACATCCTGCCCTATTGGATGGCGCGTTTGTATGGAGTGGAGAGCGGCATTGTTGCAGTGTCGGCCGCCACCGGAAATGGTGCGGTTTCCACCGAATCCATCGCTTCCATCTACGGCGCGAACCTTACTAACAGCACGGCCGTGGCGGACAAGGTGCTCCTTCCAACCATGCTGGCCGGCATCAGCGTCCTGGTGACGGATAGCACCGGAACAGCGCGCCTGGCGCCGATATTTTTCGCCTCACCGGCTCAGATCAATTTCGAGATTCCAGCCGGCGCCGCGCTGGGCGCCGCTACTTTCTCAGTGCTGAACAGCGCGGGCGCGACCGTGGCTTCCACCACGGATCGTGTCCAAAGCATATCGCCAGGCGTATTCACAGCCGACGGCAGCGGCAAAGGGGTAGCCGCGGCGCTGGCAGTCCGGCAGATCGCTGGCATGACCGCCTCTTCTCCCATCTTTCGATGTTCAACCACGGGATGTACGTCGGTCCCTATCGATCTGGGCGTGGATACTCCCACTTTTTTGAGCCTGTATGGCACTGGTATTCGTAATTTGTCGGCGCTGTCAAATGTGAGCGTCACCATCAAAGGCATCGCCGTGCCAGTGCCATATGCGGGACCACAGGGCTTCTACTCCGGGCTCGATCAGGTCAACGTGGCTCTGCCCCTCAGCTTGCGCGGCACTGGAGAAACGGATCTCGTGCTTACCGTCGATGGCCAGCCCGCCAACACGGTTCGTGTGAACATCCAGTAGCGCCGGGCGCTTACTTGTCTTCGAGCCAGCGGCCGGCTAGCAGAACAGCCTCGGTCTTTTTCCCCGCCTGGCCGATGTATACCCGGCCGCCATAGCCCACGTAGACCGCTCCCGTGGTCTCCCAGTAGACCGGATACTCTTGCTGGCGCCCCGAGGTGGCATAGGCCGCTGGGGGCGAAGCCTGGGCCAAGACCGGCACTGCCGCGGGCTTCGTCGGTTTAGCCGCCCCGCTAGCCGCGGCCAGTAGCTCGCCAATCCGAATCCCCGTCTTGGCGGTCGCTTCGGCCAGAGACGCAAAGCTCGCCACGCAAACAAGCGCGGCCAGACAGACAAGCAGGGCATACTCGACCATGTCGGCCCCCAACTCGTTCTTCCACAGGCGTCTAAGGAACATGACCAAGGTACTACTCCATTACCTCGGCCGGTTAAGGCGAATACTTTAATCCTGTGTAGGTACTTCGCCCGGTACGGAATTCTAGAACGTGAAGCGCCCTCCCACTTGGATTGCGCGCGGTCCTCCGGACCCGAAGATATTTCCAGCGCGGCTGGTGGGCTGGCCAAAGCCGGCGTCCTGCAATGTACTGCTGTATCCCCCCAGGTTAGCGAGGTTGAACACATTGAAGCATTCACCGAACAAAGCCAAGTGGTAGCGTTCCGTGAACAACTTGAAGTCCTTGGTGACGCGTATATCCTGGGAATTGAAATTCTTCCCGAATGAGTAGGTCCCAGGAAGCTTCAACGTGGGGATCGCTTGTCCGCGGCTGGTCTTCTTCCCGGCATACGTCTGGTTGAACTGATCCACCAGCCTTGCCAGATCGTCGTGGCCCAGACTGACGGCGAATTGGTTATAGCCACCGCCCGGAAGTGGTTCGCCATTGATGCCATCGCCATTCAGATCGATGCCCGAAATCCTGGGCTGGAAGGGACCCCGGCTGGCAAATGCCGAAACCAGCGAGAACTTGAAGCCCCACGGCAAATCGACCACCGCTGAGATGTTCAGCAGTTGATGTCCGGCCTGCGGACCATAACTAGCGTTCCAGTCGTAGTCGTTAATCAGCCCGTTGTAGCCGCTACGTGCGGCGTAGGCGTAGGCTGCGGTAAACAGATATCGGTGCGAGAAACGTTTATCCACCTTTACGAGCAATCCGAGATAATGCGAGTTCGCACCGGCGATGTCGGTGTAGAACGGCCCGGATGAGCATTGAGCCTTCGGGTCGGCGGCCTGCGTACCCGTGCACTTGGGAATCACGGGACCCGCGAAGCTGCTGAAGTGATTAAGGTCGGTATTCCGGATGCGCCCATGCAGGAACTGACGGTAGACGAAATCGGCACTCAGTACCAGATCATGCCGCAGCTCCCGTTGCATCCCTAGACTGAGATGCTCGGAATAGGGTGTACGGAAATCAATTGGAAGGAGATCCTGGGAAGCGGTCTTGAAGATCTCGATGTTGCGTACCGAAAGGTCGGTGTTCCCGGGAGGACCGATCTGTGCCTGTACAGCCGAACGCAATTGCGGAAGTAGCTGGAGCAACTGCCCGAGAGGCAGTACCGGCCTGTCCGCGAGGCTCTTAATCTGGAGCGCCGCCGGCAGTGAAGTGTTGCCGATCAGCGGGGAAAGCGTCGGGAAGAAAAAGCCGTCGAAGAGCAACTGGCGGCCCGAGCCCCGTGGTCCAAGGCTGGCGCGCTCAATCAGCCGGACTTCCAGATTCATGGTGTCGTAATAGATACCACCGCCGCCTCGAATAACGGTCTTGTTGTCCTTGCCTATCTTCCACGCGAAACCAAGCGACGGGCTGAAGTTGTATGGAGAGTGCCTTTCCGCTCCCAGGTTGTTTGCGCCGAAGATAGGCGCCAGATACTGCGGTTTGGTGTAGTCATGATTCAGCAAATTGGTCTCGTAGGAGTGAGCCAGCCCGTAGTTCAGGGTGAAGCTGGGTGTAATCTTCCAGGTGTCCTGCGCGTAGAAGTGGAAGCGATTGTTGTGATCCGCATTCCCTTGATTGAAGACCGGCGGCTGGCCAATTTCGCCGACGCCGGAAGCAAAACCCGCCACCGGGAGTTGCAGAATATCCGCGTACGTGGTGAACGATGCCGGCAGTTTGTACGCCAGGAACGAGAGCCCGTTGGCTGCGAAAAACGCATTGAAGTCCCGGACATTCTGGGGCGAAAATACTGTGATCGACGCCGGATCCGCGTAGGCGTAGGTTCCAGTTCCCTTCTGGTACTCCCATTCGCCACCGAATTGAATCCGGTGCGACCCTTTCTGGAAAGTTACGTTGTCGGCGAAAATATGGCGGCGTAACACCCGGCTCTGCGGCGCGTTCGAGGCGTTGCCGATGCTGAACCCGCTAATCCCGTTGATGTTGATCTGGGCGCCGCCTAGGCCGATGCAGGGCGCCGGGCATTGAGAGGAGTTAGGAGGGTTGTTGGTGTTCGACCAGTATGTCATTGAATAGCGAAATTCATTCACTAGCCGCGGCGTGAGTGAGCTCACCACCGAGAAGACGCCCGAATCGGCGTAATTCTTATTGGCCACCCAGCCGGAAGGCAGCTGGTTGCCGGGAGGCGAGAAGCTGTTGTTCCCGTCGTGTCCATACCGCAGAAATGCACTGTGCTTCTGGCTGATTCGATAGTCCACCCGGGCGCCGAACAGGTTCTGATTGTACGGAGTGGAAGCATTCGTAGCGAAACTGGAAAACTCCGGAGAGCTGGGCACAATGCTGAACACGCCGCGCTGGTTGCTGTGCTCGTAATTCGTGAAGAAGAAAAGCT
>JAYTVY010000581.1:0-5293 GCA_043743755.1 Bryobacterales bacterium
GGCGTCACCGGAATAGAGTAGCTGAAGTTTCCGAATCGCTCGCCGCGATAAAGCTCGGGGTCCGTCGTGCCTGAGACCGCTTCCGACCGGGCCACATGCTGCCCGCCCTTGAAGAAGTTGTCCGGCTCCCACAGCACGCCGTTCGAATCGGTATGCGGGTGCTCTTGCGCCAGAATTCGAATGGGGCGCATGCGTCCGGCCACTCCCGGAACAATCTCGATACCGTTGACGAAAGGAATATCCTTCATCGGCTGAAATTCCAGGTGCAGCAGCCCGTCGGCTGCGGGCGTAATGTCCTTGAAAGCCCGGATGTCGGCCGTGCTCGCGCCGGCGTCCGCCACCACATCCATGTTCTGCAGGATGGGCTTCCCGTTGGCCAGCACATGGAAAATACGGCTGGTTTCGCCGCCGCCAGCCAGGTTGAGATCGCCGTACAGCGTCTCGGCGAAGTGGAGGCGCATTTCGTAGACTCCCGGCGGCAGAGGGATGTCGTAACGGAACGCGCCTTCGCGGCGATTTTGATAAATGCGCGGATCGGTGGTCCCAAAGATGGGATGTTCAGCGCCCTGGAAAGTGCCGCCGCCGGTGAACCAGCGGTCAGCCGACCAGGCGTGCCCGAGACGGTCGCTATAACCCGATCGCGATCCGGCGATGAAGCGGATCTCGCGGCTCGCGCTCCCGGCGGCGATCTCGGGCGCCGCGGGAGCGACGGGATTGGGACGATTGCGCAGGCTCACCACTAGAGCGGCTCCCGCCAGGATGATCACAAGCGCTGTGAGCGGCAGCCACGTGCGGACCCACCGGGCAGGGCCGGGCAGTACGAACACCCCGGCCGGCGCTTCTACCGTATCGAGCGCCGGGCGATCCAAGGCAACCTGCGGGCTCACCTGCGCGCTCACCTGGGAAACGACGGTTGCCAGCTGCTGGCGGGGCACGAAGCGGGGGGCGTAGTGACCCGGCGGGATTACGATATGAACCGGATGATTGGCGCCCTCGCGCTCGTAGTATTCGCGCAGCCGCTTGCGCAGCCGGTGTGCTTCCACACGGACAATGGAATCCCGCTTCTGGTCGAACTCCGGCGACCGTCCCAGGGCGTCCACCGCGATGTTGTATTCCTTGAGCTGCTCCGCCTCGCCCTGGAAGTATTTCCGGCAAACGTAGGTCAGTAGCTGCTCTAAGCCTGGCGCCCGGGCGAACATTCCCGATGCGATCAGTGCATCCAGTTCTTGCTTCTCTTGTTCGAACGTAGTATCGGCAGGCATACCAGGACCGACGAAGACCCCAACTTCACTGAAGTATACAAGTTGTTTGGCATCAACGCAAGTTACTCGTTAACTGATCGTAAGATTTTGGTTAACGGCACACGCCACCGAACTGTAACGTGATTGAAAACAAACAACTTTGCTTTTGTAACGTGGCTTGGCTCCTGGCGTTAACCCGTTTAGCCTTTACACTCTTAATCCAAGCGACTAGTATAAACCTACTATATTCTTGCTCGCGGCGCTCTGCGTCGTGAAGTCTTATTTGGTCGACCGCAAAATTGCTGTTGTAGTTGGGAAACGGAGCTAAGTCCATGTCAAGACACTTCTTCAAACGAGGGCTGGTGCAGAGTCTGCTCAGCTTGGCCTGTCTGATCGGTCTCGGGGGCATTCCGCAAGCACTGCGGGCCCAAGGCGTAACCTCCGCCTTGACCGGGACGGTAGCGGACTCCAGCGGCGCGGTAATTCCGGGCGCCACCGTGATTATGAAGAGCGAGCAGAGCGGCGACACGCGCCGCACTCTCAGCAACAACGATGGCTACTTCACCATTTCGGCCGTCCAGCCCGGCACCTACACGGTCACCATTGAGGCCCAGGGCTTCAAGATGTGGGAAGAGAAGGGCATCGTGCTGAACGCCAGCGATAAGCGCAATTTGAGCAACATCGCGCTTACCGTCGGTGCGGTAACCGACACCATAGAGGTCTCGGGCGTCGCCCAGGAGGTCACCCCGGTGGACTCCGGCGAGAAGTCGCAGGTCATTACCGAGAGACAGCTCCAGAACGTCGCCGTAGTGGGCAGCAACGCCGCCGAATTCATCAAGATCCTGCCCGGTATGGCGATGACCGCCGGCGCTCAAAACCAGGCTTCCTTTACTGGTGAAATTCATGGTACCGGCAACGGCCCCATCGGCAGCTTCTCCGCGAACGGCCAGCGCACCGGCGCGATCGACATTACCTCCGACGGCGCGCACATCATCGATCCGGGCTGCAACTGCGGCCAGGCGGTGGACACCAACGTCGACATGACCCAGGAACTCAAGGTGATGACGTCCAACTTCGGCGCCGACGCGCAGAAGGGGCCCATCGTCATCTCCGCAGTCGGCAAGTCGGGTGGCAACGCGTTCCACGGGCAGGCTTACCTTTATGTGCGCCATAATTCCCTGGACGCCAACAACGCGCTGAACAATGCCTTCGGGATCGCAGACCGGCCCCTCACCAAGTACGTTTATCCCGGTGGAAACATCGGCGGTCCGGTGCTAATTCCGGGCACGCGTTTCAACCGCAATCGCGACAAGCTGTTCTTCTTCGCCGCCTACGAATACTATGGCCAGACCGTGGACAACGGCGTGTATGCGTCCTTCGTGCCGACGGCAGCCATGCGCGCCGGGGATTTCAACGCAGCCTCACTGGCCGCTTTGGGAATGGGGAAGAACGACCCCGGGTACCAAGTCCATTCCGCCCCGAATTTCACGAATGGTCAGGTTCCGAAAGATCAGATCGACCCCATTGGCCAGAAGATGCTGAATCTGTACCCGCTCCCGAACGCCAACTCGGCCACTAACGGCGGATACAACTTCGTTCAAACTTCCACCAAGCCTCAGAATGCCTACCAGCTGCGCACGCGCGTGGATTGGGCCATCAGCCAGAACACCAAGCTCTACCTGAGCTACAATCGCCAGCGTGACACGGCCTATTACACGGACACTCTGTGGTGGAGACCCACTCCCACGGTACCGTTCCCGTCGCGCCTGATCGCCGCCAACGAGTCCGATTCCATCTCGGCCAACTTGACCAAGGTGTTCACGCCGACTCTCACCAACGAATTCGTATTTACCTTCACCAACCTGAACCTGCCCAACTCCTTTGAGAATCCGGCCGCTGTGAATCCGGCTACCCTGGGCGTCAACTACCAGCATCTGTTTGCCGCCAACAACAACGTCGGTGACATTCCTACGATGACCGGTTGGGGCGGGGGATTCGCCAACATCATTCAGCCCAGCGGATTTCAGATCACGGGCGCGCTGTATGCCAAGAAGACGCTTCCCACCGTCGCTGACAACCTTTCGAAGGTCTGGGGCACGCACAGTATGAAGTTCGGATTCTACTGGGAAGCCACTTCGAACAACCAGCCCTCCAGCAATAACGCCAACGGCCAGATGCAATTCGCGACCTGGGGCGGCAACTCGACGGGCAACGCCTATGCCGATATCCTCACCGGCCGCATCGCTTCCTACAGCGAAACCAACAAGGACGTCGTGCTGATCATGAAGTACCGCCCGATGGAGTTCTATGGGCAGGATTCGTGGAAGGTAACGCGCCGCTTCACCCTGGAGTACGGCCTGCGAGTGTCGCACTTTGGACCCTGGGTAGACGACAGCGGCAACGGATTCGCGGTCTTTGATGCGTCCAAGTATAACCCAAAGGCCACTTCCACCGATATCACCGGCGTGCTCTGGCATAAGAAGGATCCCAGCGTTCCGCTGTCCGGTTCGCAGAGCCGCGCGCTGTTCTTCAATCCGCGTTTCGGTTTCGCCTTTGACGTTTTCGGAACCGGCCGCACCGTGCTGCGCGGCGGCTATGGACTCTACCGCTTCCACGATGAGCAGAATGTCCAGGCGAGCGCCTTAAACATTACACAGGGCTCCTATTCCGCGGGCGTGAGCAACGTGACGTTTTCCACCATTGGTCTCCAGACGGCCGGCGGCTTTGTCCGCCCGGGCAGCATCACCGTTCTCGATCCCAAGGACAACCAGCAGCCCAGGACGCAGAGCTATAGCTTCACTATCGCTCAGCGGATGCCCTTCTCCTCGCTGTTTGAAGTGGCATACGTGGGCAACAAGAGCGATTACCTGAGCAACTGGAACAACAACATCGGTTCCATCAATGCTCTGCCGGCCGGATCACTTTTCAAGATTCCGGGCTTCTTCGTCGCCAATGGCACTAGCCCCGGCACGGGCGCCACCGATCCGCTTCGTCAGTTCAACCTGTATGGCGGAAACAATGGCGGCATCAAGGTGATTAACCACCAGATGTACTCGAACTACAACTCGATCCAGACCAGCTGGAACAAGCAGTCCGGTCACGTCAACTTCCTGATCAATTACACCTTCAGCAAGGCGCTCGGCGTGCGCGGCGAAGGCGGCGGCCCCGGAGGCCTTGACCCGCTGAACGTGAACAACGACTACGGCGTTCTGCCGAATGACCGCACGCACATTTTCAACATCGCCTATGTGCTCGAAGTCCCGCGATGGGGAACCCAGAACAAGTTCCTCAGCGGAGCCGTTAACGGCTGGAAGATCTCGGGTATCTCACAGTTCCAGAGCGGCGTGAACATCCAGGCGGCCGTGTCCGGGAACTTCAACGTCTCCTATAACCTCCCGGACGGCACGGTTCTGCCTGATGGAACGGTTCTCAAATCAAGCGACGGCAAAGGCACAGGTATCAACTCCAGCCTCATCACCGGTTCTCCGGATTTCGGGGTGCTTCCGGTGCTGACTTGCGATCCCCGCTCGGGCCTGGCATCCGGCCAGTTCATCAACGGCAACTGCTTTGGACCGCCCACACCCGGTCACAACGGCCCGGTGATCCTGCCCTACCTTCACGGTCCGGCGTTCTTTAACCAGGACATCTCGATGTTCAAGGACTTCAACATCACCGAGCACCAGAAGCTGCAGTTCCGCTTCTCCGGCTACAACTTCCTGAACCATCCGCTGACCTCCTTTATCAGCGGCGACAACAACTTCAACTTGAGCTTCGACAATAACGGCAAGTTGAGCAATCCGCGGTTCGGGTACGCCGATTGGAAGATCGGCCATCGCATTATCCAGCTGGCCGTGAAGTATAACTTCTAAGCCGGTTACAGATCGTAAATCCCCGGGGGACGGCTGCCAGGCCGTCCCCCTTTTTCGTCCCGCCGTATACTTAGAAAAGACCCTCTCGATGTTCCGTGTTGTCGCCACTCTTGCTTTGCTTGCGGCCTGCGCCTCCGCGCAATCCCAATCTGAAATTGAACTCAAGGACGCTGTCGCGAAGCA
>JAYTVY010000582.1:0-10026 GCA_043743755.1 Bryobacterales bacterium
TCTGGGCCAGGCAGCGCCCAGCTGGACTACGTTTTCACGCTACTTCGCCGCCACCATGGCCGAGACCTACCCAAATCGCATTTATACCCACGCCGCCCAAACCGACCGCGAAACCAACACGACGACTATCTCGACTCTTCCCACTATTTGGGACCGGCTGCTGGCCGCCAACGTACCTTGCCGCTACTATTTCAGCGACGTGCCATTCCTGGCGCTCTGGGGCGCGAAGTATCTGCCCATCAGCAGGCCCTTTCCGTCGTTCCTGGCCGATTGCGCCGCCGGAACTTTGCCGGCCGTCTCATACGTCGACCCGCGTTTCATCGATGAGAGCAGCGGCACTTCCGGCGACGACCATCCGCATGCCGACATCCGCAACGGCGAAGCTTTCATGAATCTGGTCTACTCGGCCGTTACGCTTTCGCCCAACTGGCCGAGCACGGTATTCATAATCACCTTCGATGAATGGGGCGGCTTCTTCGAGCATGTGCCGCCTCAGACGGCGCCCGACGCAAATCCGAAATTCGCATTGCGCGGCTTTCGCGTCCCGTGTTTGCTGATCTCGCCCTGGACCCGCCGCGGCTTCGTCTCCACCGACGTGTTCGATCACACTTCGTTCTTGAAGATGATCGAATGGCGCTGGAATCTGCAGCCGCTAACCGTTCGGGATGCCAGCGCCAATAACCTGGCAAACGCCCTGAATCTGCATGCATCCAGCACCTTCGCGCCAATTTTCGCGGTTCCTCCCGGCCCCTTCGGCGGGCCGTGCGCGGCTCCCGCGGCGCTGGCCTCTCCCGCTCAAGCCGTCGACACAGAATGGTCACCGTTGCTGAGCTTGGCCCGTTCGATGGGCTGGCCGGTATAGGTCGCGAGTCTACTTCGGGAGGATGTCGAGGCCGTAGGAGGGGTTCGAATACGTTCCGGTGATCTTCACGGGCACCACTGCACCCGCGCCGCTTTTCTTTCTCTTGAACAACGGATCAATCGCCTTCAACAGAAACGATTTGATTCCCGTGGTTGTCTCGGAAAGCTTCGCGTCCATGCGCAAGGTTCCGTGCAGATCCACGCGCTCGTTGATCAGGTTGAAGGTTCCATGCATCTGCACAAACGCCCCCGGCACGCTGAAGGAGAGGTTTGTGAAGGTTGCCACGCCGTGGTTCATCACCACGTGCCCCTTGAGATCGGACACGACGCTCTCCGGTTCTTCCACATCCTTCTCGCCTTCGGCGCGGGCGCTGAGCTTGTTCACGCCGGCTTGCGTGTTCGCATTGGTGAACTGCGCTCCGGCGATTCCAAAATCACCCAGAATCCGCACTTTCTCTTCGAACGGCGCCTTCTCGGGAGGAACCGTTACCTTGGCCCGCAGGCTGACCACGCCATTCAACGGGCTGCGATTCGACTTCACGAACAGGTGCAGCAGGTCTTGAATCCGCCCTTCCTTTACACTCATCTCCAGCGCCACGGTCTTGCCGTGCTTACCCGCCACGGATCCATCGGCGACCACGGTGGTTCGCAGAAAGTGCGTGACCACCGGATTCAATACGACGTCGCCATTGGTTCCGTTCACAATCGCGTGATATTTCGTCCGCAGATGCACCGCGTGATGGCTTTTGGTCACCTCGAAATCGGGGATGTCGGTGGCATCCTCCACCACCAGGCGTTCCAGCGGGCCTTCAAACTTCCCTTCCGACGAGAGAATTCCGCCCACGCCGTGGAATACGCCGAGGTTCGCGTGCAGGAACTTGTAGGTTCCCGAAACGGGCGTTCGATGGGCATGGTGGGAGTCCACTGGTCCAAACTGGCCCTGGGCCTGGATTTCGCCCGGAGGCTCGGCATTCAGCATATTCAACTGGAACGACGTCGGCTGGCCGGTGTTGACAGGCGACATGGTCAACTGGCGGATGCGGAAGAGCAGCGGCTCTTTTCCGTCGTCTTTGCGGGAAAACTCCAGTTCGGAGCCGTCGACGACAAAAGAGCCCACCTTTAGCGGTTTCCCAGTGTTCGGGCCGCCGTCAAAGGACGGGTTGACGCCCCCGGACGGGATATGGATGTGCGCACCCTCCGCCCGGATTTCGCTCACCCGGCGCTGCAGCGTAAAAAGAGCGGCGTAGCTGCCTGCAATGGTAAATTTTCGGATGAAGAGAAAAGGCTTCTGGGCAGGTTCACTGTCGCGACGGAGCGTCAAACCCTCGGCGATCAAGCCAGGACCTGGAAAGAACGTGCGATGAAAGGTCTTGATTTCGACACTGCCTCCGAACTTGTCGCGCAGGCCCGCAATTAGAGCGTCCTGGGTGAAGGGCCAGTTTCGAATCAGAAACACGAGCATCACCGCGAAAATTACCAGGACCACAATGCCGGCAATCCCAAGCCAGCGGGCGTTGCGCCCGGGCCTGGGACGCCGGCTCTGTTGCGTAACGGGCGGTTCTTTTTCGCGTACCATCTGCACGGGGGAGCCTCGCTGATCTATTTGGATTTGGAATTCTTCTGGTCGCCGCGATCACCCTGCCCCTTGGGAGCGACGGTCTTGGCGTGCTTGCGACTGTCGGCGGAGAGCGACTTGCCCACCGATACCTGGTCCCCGGTGAATTGGCCCTGCTCATCCCTTCGGCTGTAGCGCTTATCGCCTTTCTTGTGTTCAATCAATTCTCTCTTCGCAGGCATAACGATCCTCCACCCGTAGGACGCTGGACATTCGTTTATGTTGCATCGGGGCGAATTTGAAACTATTCCGCTGTGCCCGCATCTACCCGCGATGGAACCGGGCCGCAAGAGCCGCGCCCGTGAGGAAGCGTGACGACAGGTGATCATTTCACGCCCCCGGGTGACGCACGCTTGCTGACGCGCGCGGCACGGTGCGGTGGATGCTGCCGTTATGCGACAACCGGTCCGCATAACGCGGTGTCGTCGCGGCCGATGCCATGGCGCAAACCGATGGGACCTGGTGCACAATAAAGGAGCCAGGGAGGTTCATCATGAAATTCGCCGCGATCCTTTTTGCGCTGCTGGGCGGCGGTCTGTGCGCTCAAACCAATATGCTTCGCGGCGGCATCGTGCGCGCCGTCGGGCAATCGACCGTATCGGTGAAGCCGGATCTGGCGAGAATCGATTTCAGCGTGGTGACGCAGGCACTCACCGCGCAGGATGCCTCCGGCCAGAACGCCGCGCGGGCGGCCAGCTTGATCAGCCAGCTGCAGTTGTTCAGTCCCAACGCGGATATACGGACGCTGAATTATTCTCTGACTCCAAACTACACTTATCCGGGGAATGGCGGACTGCCAACACTGGTGGGCTATACGGTTTCGAATACCATCCGGCTGACCACGGGCGATCTTGGAAACACCGGCCCGCTGATCGATCGAGGCATCCAGGCGGGAGCTAATCAGGTATCCAGCCTGCAATTCGGCCTGAAGGACGAACAACCGGCGCGGGCGCAGGCCTTGCGCCAGGCAACCGCGCAAGCCAAGGCGCACGCCGATGCCATGGCGGCTGGGGCGGGGTTGCACACCGGCGCGTTCCGGTCAATTCAGGAGGGTGTAGGGGTGAATATCGTAGGTACGCTGGGGGTGGCGGCGCCGAGTACGCCGATTGTGAGTGGATCGGTGGATATTGAGGCGACGGTGACGATTGAGGTGGATCTGGTGGCGTAGAAGCCGGCCGGGATGTGCTCTACTCGTTGGGTGAGCGACCTTACCCAGCTTCTTGACCTGCTCTCCAGCGCCCGCGTGTACGATCTTGCGCAGCCCTGGTTCACAGGCATGCCGCACTACCCTACGCATCCGCCGTTTCTCTACAGCCTGACCAAGAAGCACGGCGACCTGGTGTTGGACAGCGGGGCCAGTTCGGCGGCCGATTCCATCGCGCTGGGCACGCATGTCGGCACGCATGTTGACGCGCTGTGTCACTTCTCCCGCGACGGCAAAATGTACGGCGGCGTCGAAGCGGAGGGCATCCAGGATTACGGCCGTGGGATTGACCGGCTGTCGGTGGATACTGTCGCGCCCATGCTGCGCCGGGGCGTTCTGCTGGACATGGCCGGCCATCTGGGCATCGAATTCCTGCCGGCGGACTTCACCGTGGATGCGCAGCACCTCAATGCCGTGTGCGCGAATAACGGGATCGCCATCGAAAAAGGCGATGTAGTCCTGCTGCGAACCGACTGGGCGAACTTCTGGAATGATCCGGCGCGCTATATCACTGGAGGCCGCGGGCCGCAGCCGGCGGGTCCCGGTCCGCAGCTGGAGGGTGCGCGCTGGCTCAGTTCGAAGGGCGTGTTCGCGGTGGGCAGCGACACAGTGGCGTTCGAGCGCGTGCCGTCGGCGATGGAGGTGCATGTCCATCTGCTGGTGGACAGCGGAATTCACATCATTGAAGCGCTCAATCTGGAAGAGCTGGCGCAGGATGGGATTACGGAATTTGCGTTTCTGGCCGCGCCGCTGAAGATTCGCGGGGCCACGGGGTCCCCGGTTCGTCCGCTCGGGTTAGTGCCGCGGGCGAACTGAGCCGAGCTTCGCGATTTTGCCCCGCGGTCCCACGGCCCAGCCAGTGCCATTATTCGAAAAGGCCGCGGCGTTGTAGCCTTCGCCGCCAAGCGGCGTCCATGCTTCGCCGAGAATCGGGGAAACATCGCTACCCGACGTTCCGAGCGAGATCGCACGAGACGATCCCGGAACGAAGGCTACGGCCGAGCGGTACCCGGAAGGCCGGCCGGGCGGCGCCTTCCAGGTTTTCCCGCCGTCGTGAGTAACCGCGATGTTGTCGCGATCTTCGGCGGGTTTCGTATAATCCCCACCCACCGCGATGCCGTCCATGTCGCCGCGAAACGCCAGTGAGAAGATGCCGGCCGACGCTGAATCGTGACGCACCGGGGTTTCGGCGAACTCCCATGTCCGGCCCCAATCGCTGGAGCGGAAAACGCGGGCGCCGGTGGGTCCTCCGGTGGCGAACCAGGCGCGGCCGCCGCGTCCCACAATCAAGCACGTGCCGCTGGCCGCGAAGGCGCCTTCGCCGGCGCGGGCCAGCAGGGTTGACGGCGCCGCGGGCCGCCATGTTGCACCGCCGTCGCTGGTGCTCAGGATGACGAAGCTGCCGTCGACGGGGTCGCCCAGTACGATGCCGCGCCGCTGGTCCCAGAATGCGATGGCATCGAAGAAGCCCGTCTCCTGGCTATTCTCATATTGCAGCTGCCAGTGCGTACCCCCGTCGGAGGTTCTGTAGATGCGCGACTGCCGGCCAGGGCCCGCGCTCATCAGGTACGCGTTGCGAGCATCGAAGGCGCGGACTGCGCGAAAATCCAGCTGGTCCGCACCAGCCACTTTGCCGGCTTGCCAGGCGGCTCCGCCGTCAACGGTCCTGAGGAACGTGCCTTGAGTGCCGCTGGCCCAGACGACGCGATCGCTCGGCGCGCTGACTCCGCGAAGCGATGCGCTAGTGCCGCTGGATTGTGGCGCCCACTGGGCTAGGGCGAGCAGGATTACAAGGGGGAGCAATCACCGAGTGTAAGCGGCGCCGCGCACGTAACGTAAGCGAACTGTCCATCGGCGCTCATCAAGAGACCGACGGCATTCTTCAGCCCGGTGGCGACCGGCGTGTGATTCGTGGCCGGTGTCGCGCTCCCCAGGTCGATACGCAAAATCCGGCCCAGCGGCGCGAACTCCACCACATAGGCCAGATTGTGATCTTCATCCAGCACGATCTGGTGCGGCGCGGTCATGCCGCTGCTGACGACGTGGGCGGCAGCTCGATTCGCGTTGAGTAGATCCACGCGCAGCAGGTTTCCCTGGCGTTCCGTCACATATGCGTGGCGGCCATCGCGCGAAATTTTGATGTCCTCCAGGTTTTGATACCCGGCGCCAATGATCGAGTGTGTGTTGTTGCTGAGATTGATCAGGTCGATAGTGCCGTCGAACTCGACGAAGATCAGTTGATTTTTGCTGAGCAGATAATCGCAGCCCACTGCGCCATCCGTGGGACTGAATACTGGTGTTGGAACGATCATAAGTTTGGTCCTCTCTCTTTGTATGTATGAATACCCGTGCTCCACACCGCAGCGAGGCCGCGGTCTGGACCAAAACACGAAAAAGCAGTCTCCACCGAGGTAGTGAAGCGGGGCCGAGGAGCGTTACACGGGAAATGGCGGGTGTGACCGGGAGGCAGGGAAACCGTGCGGTTCTAGGCTCAGCAGCACTTCGCCCGCGCGAACTTTCTCGCCAGGCGCTGGTCGGAAAACCGGCGCCACTCCGCGGCCGAATGTGATCTGCCGCAGGCTGCGAGGTGCCGGCGATACGCATTCTCATCGCCAATCTCGCGCAGCAGGGAGACCAACGTTTTCCAGAAAGTCTTCATAGCCCCTCCATGGACAGCTCACTGATCACGAATGGCGATTCTTCCACGCGGGCGGTGCGCACCCCGCGCAAGATGCCTATCCACATCCGCAGCGAGTCAATCAGGATTACCGCGACCATCACCATCAGCGCCCCGCATACGAACGCGTCCAGGCGGGCGTTGAAAATCTGAGCCTGTGTCTCCGCGATTTTCTCCGCCGCTACCTTACCCGCTTCCAGCAATCCTTGCAGCCGTCCCGCCTCGGCCAAAAATCCGAGCCTGGGCTGATCCGAAAAAAGTTTCTGCCAACCGGCCGTGAATGTCACCACCACCAGCCAGGCCATCGGCGTGCACGTGATCCAAAGATACCGGGCGCGATGCATCTTGATCAGAATGGTGGTGGCCACGCACAGCGCAATGGTCGCCAGCAACTGATTGGAGATCCCGAACAACGGCCAGAGCGAATTGATCCCGCCCAGCGGATCGCGCACGCCTTGCCACAGAAAATATCCCCAGCACAGCACGATGGCCGCGCTGGACGCCAGCATTCCGGGGATCCACGACGACCGTCCCAGGGGCTTCCACACATGCCCCAGCAAGTCCTGCAGCATGAATCGTCCGACCCGCGTTCCGGCGTCAATTACGGTCAGAATGAAGAGCGCCTCGAACATGATGGCGAAGTGATACCAGAACCCGAGGATCGCGCGGCCACCCGAACCGCGCGCAAAAATGTGCGCCATCCCGAGCGCCAGCGATGGAGCGCCCCCGGTGCGGTAAAAGAGGCTGCGCTCTCCCACGTCCTGCGCCAGCGTTTGCATGTCCGCGGCAGTTACCGGAAAGCCCCAGCCGCTGATGGTGGCGGCCGCGGCATCCGGGGTGGTCCCGACAATCCCAGCCGGCGAATTCACCGCGAAGAAGACGCCAGGCTGCAGCGAGCACGCGGCAATCAGCGCCATGATGGCCACGAAACTCTCCAGACACATGGACCCGTATCCGATGGGCCACGCGTGCCATTCGCGCGCGATCATCTTCGGCGTGGTCCCCGACGAGATCAGGGCGTGAAATCCCGAGATCGCGCCGCAGGCGATGGTAATGAAGCAGAACGGAAAAATTTTTCCCGCGAAAATCGGTCCGGTCCCATCCACAAACCGCGTGAAGGCAGGCAGCTGAAGCTCGGGCCTCGCGAAGATCACGCCCAGGCCCAGCATCAGCACCACGCCGAGCTTCACGAACGTACTCAGGTAATCGCGGGGAGCTAACAATAGCCAAACCGGCAGCGCGCTCGCAAAGAATCCGTAGAGAATCACCGCCCCAGCCAAGGCGAGGGCCGACAGCGTGAACCAAGGCGCAAGTGCCGGCGAATTCGATACTGCCTGCCCGCCGAAAATGCTCGCCAGGACCAGTACGAATCCTAGAGCCGAGCACTCCAGTACCTTACCCGGCCGCCAGTAGCGCAGATACAGGCCCATGAACAGCGCAATCGGCATGGTGGCCGCAATAGTGAACGTACCCCACGGGCTGCCCTTGAGAGCATTCACCACCACCAGCGCCACCACCGCCAGCAGAATGATCATGATCAGCAGCACGGTGAGCAGCGCCGTGAATCCCCCTACTTTGCCGATCTCCTCGCGCGCCATCTGCCCCAGCGATTTTCCGTTGCGCCGCATGGAACAGAACAAGATGACGAAGTCCTGCACCGCGCCCCCCAGCACGCATCCGATGATGATCCAGAGGGTTCCCGGCAGATATCCGAACTGCGCGGCAAGCGTGGGTCCCACCAGCGGGCCGGGTCCCGCGATGGCCGCGAAGTGATGCCCGAACAGGATCCACTTGTTCGTCGGCTCGAAGTCATGCCCATCGCGCAGCCGCTCCGCCGGCGTGGCGCGCCGATTATCCAGCAGCATCACGCGTGCCGCGATGAACTTCGCGTAGAACCGAAACCCGATAGCGTAGGTGCATGCGGCCGCCAGCACGATCCAGATGCTGTTGATATGCTCGCCCCGATTCAGAGCGATCCCCGCAAGGCAGAACGCCGCTGCCACCGCGACCAGCGCCCAGACCGCATAGACCGCAAATCTCTTCATGCGTTAGAGCTTACACCGAAAATCGCGACTGGACTTGGCCCTGTGCTACTTGAGCGCGCGGAGGAGACCGATGCTGTTTACGTTCCCCGGCATCTGAACGGAGTGCACCGGATTCCCCTGGCGATCCACGGCCCCGATATACCGCGCCCCATCTCGATCGCGGCCCGCCAGCACGATGGAGAATCCCTGCTTGGGATACGAAAGAATCCGGTACTGCATCTCGCCTTTGTCCGAGCGCCAATGGTCCGCGGCCGGCGCGCCCAGCGTCCGTACCACGGCGTGATAGTCGTCCCAGGCGCTTAATCCCAGATCATTCTGCAGCAGCGGGGTATAGATAATACGGTTGCCGATCACGCCGCCGCGATAGAGGCTCACTACCAGCACGCACGCAGCGATCCCCACCGCGATGCCCCCCAGAATGGCCTTCCCGATTTTCGATTCCGCCCCGTCCGACAGCCGGATTCCCACCACTGCCGCAGGCCCCAGGGTTTGTTCCGCGTGCACGGTGGGACGCGCCCAGTCATTCACCGCGCGTGGCATCTCGATCACGCGCCGTTCCACTGGCCAGACGGCGCCGGCTCTATATTCCAGCTCCTTGAGCAGCCCGACAATCATCACCGGCTCATCCACGCGCGAAACTTCACCCACGAAACGCCGCGGGATCCAGACCTCGTCGCCGGATTTGGTATTGCGTACCAGCGTTTCCGACCAGGTGGATTGCCGGTACATCCATTCGTTGTGTTCGATGTTGGCGATCGCCGGATAGAACGAAAACGGCCGTTGCCCGAGCTGTTCCAGCGGCGGCGGAGGCGGCGGCAAAGACATCACCACCATTTTAGTCCGGGTTCCTGCGTGGAGGTTAAAAAAGCAGGTAGTGGCGCACAAGGCTAAAGCGCCACTACCTGATCACACAAGGAGACTCTCACACTTCGTTTGAAGCGCGATCTGGTTGACGGGCTCGGCGCAGGGTTCG
Organism: Bryobacterales bacterium; assembly: GCA_043743755.1. Classification (GTDB taxonomy): domain Bacteria; phylum Acidobacteriota; class Terriglobia; order Bryobacterales; family Bryobacteraceae; genus JALYHQ01. The sequence goes on from JAYTVY010000582.1 coordinate 9,376, forward strand.
GAATTGAACCAGTGCGCCAGGCTTTCGTCGGAAACCCGGCGGCGGCGCATGATACGGCGGCGCCAGCCCAGCGCGCGGGGGAAGCAACGCGCGATGTGGAAAAAAGCAGGGAGCGATCCCGGTTCCCGAAGCAGGCAACCGCCTACCACCAGGAGGTCGCGCGCCGTTGTGGGACGCCAGAATCGCTGGTATAAACCACCGGTCATATTCTTGATGCGCATCAGGAAGCGGTTCTTCACCGAGTGCATATTGAGAACGCCGGGTACGGCGCGCCGGTTTCCGGGGTGCACGCTGCGTACATGAAAACCCTCGGCATCCGGGACATACAAGCAGCGCCAGCCGAGCAATTGGGCTCGCCACGCGACATCGGCGTCTTCGCGATAGGCGAAAAAGTCCGGATCGAAAAAATTCCCGTCATCCGAAACGTCGGCGATCATCTCCCGGCGGTACAGCGCCGCGGCCGCGCTGGCCCCGAACACGTATTCCATGTCTCGAAAACGGCCGTCGTCCGGTTCATGCCAGCCGCGGTCGAAATGCCGCATAGCGGGGGTGAAGTAAAGCCCGGCGGAATCGATGATCGGTTTCTCCGGCGGTTCCAGATCCCGTCCCATCGCCAGCAGGCGGCCGCACACGGTCCCCACTTTGGAGTCC
>JAYTVY010000583.1:0-8403 GCA_043743755.1 Bryobacterales bacterium
CCTTCTCCGATCTGCCTCCAGGCACCTACTCGGTGGCAGCTGAGCTCCCGGGCTTCAAGAAGGCGGCCAAAAACGGCGTGGACGTGATGGTGAACACCACCCCGCGCGTCGATCTGCAACTCCAGCCGGGCAGCAGCAGCGAAACGATCAACGTAACGGCCGAAGCAACCATGCTCAAAACGGACCGCGCCGACACCGGCCGTGTGATCGAGAACGTGAGTGTCCTGCCCCTGGGAGGCAGCCACAATTTTCAGAGTCTAACGATATTGGTGCCTGGCGCCGCATTGCCGGAATCGCAGCACTCCGCCTTCTTCAATCCCCAGGTAAGCCTGGCCACAAGGTTTAACGGCCAATCGCGTCTTGGCAATAACTTGCAGCTTGAGGGCGTCGACGATAACGAGCGCACGGGCTTGCTGCAGGTCCTGATTCCGCCGCAGGAAGCAATCGAAACAGTGGACGTGAGCACCAGCAATTTCGAGGCTGAGTTGGGACGTGCGACGGGCGGAGTCACCAATGTCATTCTGAAGTCCGGGACGAACCAGTTCCACGGCTCAGGGTATGAGTTCAACCGCGTGAGCGCGCTGGCAGCCCGGCCCTGGTACGATCCCGCCCGCGGGCATTTCACTTACAACTACTTCGGGGGCTCCTTCGGCGGACCCATTAAGCACAACCGCACCTTCATCTTCGGCGACTACTTGCGGATTGAGGATCACAGTGCGAACAACGATCGGCTGACTGTGCCGCTGGCCGATATGCGGACCGGCAACCTGAACGTCGCCGCTCCCGGAAAGACTCCCACCACCATCTACGATCCGACCACCGGCGATCCCGCCACTGGATTAGGGCGCACGCCGTTCCAGGGGAATATTATTCCCAAGGACCGGATTAATTTGGTGTCCGCCAAGATCCTGTCCATCATTCCGCAGCCGAATTTCGTTAACGCCACCAATCCGTTCGCTCAGAACTATTTCGTCAACAGCCCGTTCTTCCGCAATACGGACCAGTTTGACGTGAAGGTGGATCACAACCAGACTGAGAACGACCGGTTCTCGGTGCGCTACAGCTATTCGCGCCCAGTGAGCTTTGACGCCTCGGTGTATGGCATTTACGGGGGACCGCGCGGCACCGGCGGCTCGGGATTCGAAGGGACCGGCGTTCAGGGCACGCACAGCGCGGCCATCAATTACACTCACCTCCTCTCACCCACCCTGATTACGGAAGCTCGGTTTGGGATTAATCGGTATCGCAATGACGCGCAGCAGGTGGGGTACGGGCTGAATACGGCCGACCAACTCGGCATCCCCGGCATTAACGGGATTCCCTGGACCAGCGGGCCGCCTCAGATCGCCTTAGACAACTTCGGCGATCCGTTCATCGGCTTCTCCGCCAGCCTGCCGTGGATCCGGGCGGAAACGAATGTCCTGTTCACCAATATCTGGACCAAGACAAAGGGCAATCACACCATCAAGTTCGGCGGTGAGATACGCCGCATTCGCGACGATCTACTGCAAACGCAAACAGTGAACCCGCGCGGCCGCTACCAGTTCAGCGTCGCGCAGACTTCGCTGAAGTCGGATCCGAATACCAGCTTCACGAACTCCTTCGCCAGCTTTCTGCTGGATGTGCCCTCGAACGCCGGCCGCGACTATCCGGTTAACTTCCCGGCGTACCGCGCGTGGCAGTTCTATCTTTTTGTCCAGGATAAGTGGCAGGTCACTTCCAAGCTGACGGTGGACCTCGGCCTGCGCTGGGAATTCTACCCGCCTGCCACCCCGGCTCACCCGGCTGGTTTCTCTCAATTCAATCCGACGAACGACACGCTCGTGATCGCCGGAATCGGCGGGAACCCGTCGAATCTGGGCCTGAATACGAACTATAAGGATTTCGCGCCCCGGCTCGGCATTGCATACCGCTTGAACGAGAAAACGGTGATCCGCAGCGGTTTCGGAATCAGTTACGCTCCGTTCCCGGATAACACCTACGCCTACAATTTCCCGGTGAAGCAGAATAAAACCTATACTCAGCCGGGCGGTTGCAGCATTTGCGGCGTGGTACTGGACAACGGACAACCGGCATCATTCCAGAATGGATTCCCGCCCTTCCCCGCGGCAACCATTCCATCTAACGGGATCATCGCTCATCCGGATCCGAACCAGGCGTATTTCTTCATCAACACAAAGTTCCGTGAACCTTACGTGGAATCGTGGAACCTCGCGATCCAGCGCTCGCTGCCGTTCAACATGTCGTTTGAAGTTGCCTATGTTGGAAATCATGGCGTCGATCAGCCGGCTGTTTATGCTTTGAACGCATCCCACACCCTGGGAGCGAATCAGGCGGGACAGCCGCTGTTTGCGGCATACGGCCAAAAGGGCAATGTGGATGATCGTTACGTTGGTTTCAGCTCGGCGTACCACGGCCTGCAAAGCAAGCTGGACAAGCGCTTCTCGGGCGGCTTCGCCTTGACTACGAGTTACACATATTCGAAGGGGATGGGGATGCAGTCCGAGGATGCCGGCCTCGATTTCTACATCAATCCGAGGCGTAACTGGAGGCGGCTGGACTTTGACCGCACTCATACATTCGCCCAGAGCTACGTGTACGAACTGCCCTTCGGCAAGGGCAAGAAGATGCTGACGTCCGGACCGGGCTCTTGGATTCTGGGCGGCTGGCAGGTGAATGGAATCCTGATCGTCTACACCGGGCATCCGCTCACTTCCTTCGCGGGCAGCTCATCCGTGCTCGGCGCGCCGGGCAACAACAATACGCTGAACTGGTTCGGACCTGGAAAAGTTCCCACGCCCAAAGGCAACGGCTTGAGCGGCATCTGGTTTACCAACACCATCTGCAACTTCAATCCTGCCAAGGGAGCGCTGGTGACCACGCAGTGCTTCGCGCAACCGGGCGCGGAGAACGGCGGACTTCCCGAGTTCGGCAATCTCGGCCGCAACTTCATGAGCGGCCCGGGACAATGGAATGTGGACGCATCCGTGTTCCGCAATTTCAACGTCACCGAACGCTGGAAGATCCAAATCCGCGGCGAGGCTTTCCACCTCCTCAACACACCGCAGTGGAACGATCCGAGTACGGATATCAACAGCAGCAACTTCGGCAAGATAACCGGCGCCGGCGGCGCCCGTTCCATCCAGCTAGGCGCCAAAATCCTGTTCTAACCACTTGTACGGCGGGGCCCCCGCCCCGCAGCCGGCCCCCCGGCCGGCTCTTCCAGGTATGGGACCGCCCCCCTACCTGTGAAACTTCCCCGTTATCTCCGGCCAGAATTCCCTAAAAATAGCAATCGGAAAATTCAACCCGTAATTCCAATTCCCCTGACGCAGGCCGTCGCCCTTGTAGTTGTAGCGATCCGGCATTACCGCCACGTTGAGCATCCCTCCGCCATACGCCCCCAGAACCCGCGATAACGAAAAGCGCCGGTGTCCCTGGTTATTTCTAGCCGTGAGCGGCGCCACCAGCGCGTGTCCAGTCCGCGGGAAGAAGCCCGAGCACGTGCACCGATAGTAAGTGTTGTCTTCTCCCAGGGCGGCGGCAGCGCCATATTCGATGGTGTTCGCAGCCACCAGGTTGAGCACCGTGAGCCCCAGTTGCTTCCCGTACCCCGATCCGGTCTTGCCCCACTCCGGGACAACATCCGTGGCCATTGTGAAGGCGGCCTGAATCGGCTGGGCCATCAGCGTGGCAGGTCCAAAGGTGGTCCGTGCGTAGTGATTTAAACGGTCGCGCTGGGTGAGAGGAACGTAGACATCCGGCTCCGGGCTGCTGGCCACCGTGTCGAAGTTCCGGTGCGTGCCCGGCTGGGTCTTCTGCTGGGCGAAGACACAACCCGCCGCCAATGCGGCAACCGCCAACGATTTCAACATGCCATATCATGGCACATCGACGTGGTCATGACTTGGGTGCGCTCTCGGCCGGCGGCGGCGTTCTGGGCAGGCGCTCGATCCGAATGCGGGCGATGCGGTTGCGGTCCATTTCCGCGATCACGAAACGGCGGCCTCCAAACTCCACCTTTTCGCCCTGGGTCGGGATATAGCCGAGCTGGAAAAGGATGAATCCAGCCAAGGTCTCGAAGCCGGCGTCGCCTGGAAGCGTGAGTCCATATTGCGTGTCCAAATCGCGGATGGTGGTGGCGCCGTCCACCTCGATTACCGGGGCTTCGGCGCGCGGCTTGGGACGCTTGGCGTCATGTTCGTCTCCGATCTCGCCAAAGATCTGCTCCAGGACATCCTCCAGCGTCGCCAGACCGGCGATAGTGCCGAACTCATCCACCACGATCGCAAGGTGCACATGGCTGGCTCGAAAGTCGTCAATCAGGTCGTGCAGCTGCTTGGTTTCCGGCACCACCAAAGGTTTTCGCAGCAGCCGCTGGATTCGGAAATCGCGCACCGGACGGCGGCGATCGATCGCGATACGGCGCTCCTCCCAGACGCGCATCAGGTCCTTGAAATGAACATAGCCGATGATGCGCTCCGGAGTTTCCTCATAAACCGGCAAGCGAGAGTACTGGTTTTCCACCATGGCTCGCAGCAGCTGGTTGAGCGTCGCGGTGACCGGAATGGACACGATGGCGTTGCGCGGGACCATGATTTCCCGCACGTAGTAATTCTGCAGCTCCAGCAGCGCCTGGATGGCGTCATCCTCGAAACGGTGCAGGTGCCCCTCACTGCGGCTCGCGCCCACGATGAATTTCAGCTCTTCAACCGAGTGTCCGGCGGCCGAGTGTCCGCCGCGGAGTCCGATCATGTGGGATAGCGCGGCGGCGGACCGCTCGGCCACGAACACGAACGGCGCCGAGATCCGGTCGAAGATCACCAGCACCGGCGCCACCAGCAGCGATAGACGATCGGCCTTTTCGATGGCCAGGTTCTTGGGCACCACTTCGCCGATCACCACGTGGGCATAGCTGATGAGCAGAAACGCGATACCGAAACTGATGCCGTGCAGCCAGGGGTCCAGGCGCGGAGTCGCCAGCGGTTGCACCAGGGAGAGCAGCAGCTGATAGACCGTGCCCTCTCCAGCCCACCCAAGTCCCAGGCTGGCTAGCGTCACCCCCACCTGTGTCACCGAAAGCAGACGGGCGGGGTTGGCCAGCAGGTTAAGAGCGGCCTGTGCGGCGGCGTTTCCCTGCTCCGCCAAGGCGCGCAGACGGCTGCGGCGTACCGATACCAGCGACACTTCGGCGGCTGCGAAAAAGCCGTTCAAAACGATGATGATCGCCAGGATCAGTAAGCGGAGGGACATGCGTGGGATAAAATCGTCGAAGTGCGCCTGAAAACAGCGGTCAAAACCATCAACTTGAGCATAGCGGTTTTAGTCGCGGCGGGACTGGCGGCGGCGTACTGGTTCGCCTGGCGGCCTCTGCCCGATGTTTCGGGCGACTTGCGCGCGCCCGTCAGCGGACCAGCTACCGTGGTTCGCGATGCGCTCGGTGTCCCGCACATCCAGGCGGCCGCCTGGGAAGACGCCATTTTCCTGCAGGGCTACGTGACCGCGCAGGACCGGCTCTGGCAGATGGATGCCCTGCGGCGTCTCGCCGGAGGCGAGTTGAGCGAAATTGTGGGCCCCAGCGCGCTCGAAGTGGATCGAGAAGCGCGCCGGTTGCGCATGCGGCGCATGGCCGAACAGCAATATTTGACTCTGCCCGTAGCGGACCGGCAGGTGCTGGCGGCGTACGCGCGCGGTATCAACTTCTTTATCGAGACTCATCGTGGCCGATACCCGGTGGAGTTCACTATACTGCGCTACGATCCGCGCCCGTGGAGCGTAGTGGATTCCCTGCTGGCGGGCTTGCAGATGTACCGGAACCTCACCACCACCTGGGGCCAGGAAGTGAAAAAGGCGCAGATGCTGGCGGGCGGCGACAGGGCCAAGGTCGATGCGCTATGGCCTTCGCGAACCGGGCGCGAAGTGCAGCCTGGGTCGAATGCGTGGGTTCTGGCGGGCTCGCGGACGGCAACCGGAAAGCCGATCCTGGCCAACGATCCGCATCTGGAATTTTCGCTGCCATCGACATGGTACATGGTTCACCTGCGGGCGCCAGGGCTGAATGTCACCGGCGTTGCCCTGCCCGGCGTGCCCGGCGTAATCATCGGGCACAATGACCGGATCGCCTGGGGCGTCACCAATCTCGGGTATGACGTGCAAGATTTGTATCGTGAATCGCTCGATCCGCGCAACGGGCGCTACCGGTTTCGCGGGCAAGTGGAGCAGGCGCGTTTCGAGCGCGAGCTGATCCCCGTGAAGGGCGCCAAACCCGTGGAGTTCGCGCAATGGGTGACGCGGCACGGTCCTGTGAGTCCGGGCGATGGCAATCAGTATCTGGCGCTGCGCTGGGCCGCTGCCGAGCCGGGCTCGTTCCAGTTCCCATTTCTTGATATTGACCGGGCGCGCAACTGGGATGAGTTTACAGCGGCCATCCGCCGCTTCCCCGGTCCGGGGCAGAACTTCGTATACGCCGATGTGGACGGGAACATCGGATATCATGCCACGGGAATGCTCCCCATCCGGCGCAATTACGACGGAGACGTCCCGGTGGATGGATCGTCGGGCGAGTGGGAGTGGGATGGCTTCATTCCCTTCGAGCAGTTGCCCGCGAGCTTCAATCCTCCCTCGGGAGCGATTGTCACCGCCAACCAGAATCCGTTCCCTTTGGATTATGCGTATCGAGTGCATGGCGAGTTCGCGCCGCATTACCGGTCAACTCAGATTCGCGATTTACTGCTCGCCAAGAAGGGCTGGAAGCCGGAAGACATGCTGGTGGTCCAGAAGGACGTGTATTCCGGATTCATGCATTTTCTGGCGCGCCAGATTGTGGCGGCCTGGGATGCGAAAAAGGCGCCGGGTACGGATCTGAAAGAGGCGGTGGAGCTGCTGCGATCCTGGAATGGACAGATGGAAAAAGGCGCGGCGGCGCCGGAGATCGTATCGTTCGCTTATCAGGAAATCCGCAAACGCGTGGCCGAAAGCGCGTCGCCGGGCAAGGGCCAGATTTACACCGATCAAATGGGACCCGCCGTGGTGGAACAAATTCTGGCGAGCGGCGCCAAAGGCTGGTTCCCGGATAAGGACGCCATGCTGCTGAAGGCGCTGTCGGACGCCATGGAAGAGGCTCAGCGTACCCAGGGCAGCAGTTTCAAGCGCTGGGATTACGGCAAGTACAACCAGCTGACCATCAAGCAGCCGGTGCTGAGCCAGATTCCGTGGATCGGCAAGTGGTTCAACGTGGGGCCGGTGAAGATGAGCGGATCGTCCACCACCGTCAAGCAGACCACCACGAAGGTGGGCCCGTCCATGCGCTTTGTGGCGGATTTAGCGGACTGGGAGCGGTCATTGAACAACATCACGACCGGCGAAAGCGGACAGGCGCTGTCCAGCCACTATAACGACCAGTGGAACGCCTACTGGTCCGCCAAGAGCTTTCCCATGCAGTTTGAAGAACTGGATGGGAAAGCCACGTTGACTGTACGGCCGCGACCAACCTACTGATTGCCCAAAAACTCGACGTGAACGTACGTGCCTGGCCTGGTGTTATACGCCAGATACCAGCCGTCGTGGCCCGGATCCTCATAGACTACGATCCGGTCACGATTCCAATACCAGTTGTTGGTGAACACGTAGTCGTACGGGCCACGCTGAGTTGTTAATCTTCTATACCGACCCCACGCGGCCCGCTGCAAACAAACGCCGGTCCATGGTGTTCAGGCTGCGTTCCATGGCCGCTGTCAGCAGCTGAGTATGCGGGATGTCGCAAAGATAGGACGGAATCTCCCAAACGTCCTCTTCGGCAGTCATCCAATGCAGGCGGTCAAAACGCCGCAGGCCGACCGGCCGGGAATAGGCGCGCAAGGTCTTCTGGCCGCGCAGATTGTAGTAGTGCTCGAAATATGACAGCGCCAGCTCGCGTACCGTCCGATACACCGGCTCGCGAAAACGCAAGCCCGCGAAGTTCGATTTGGCGATGGCCCCCCAGTGGCGGCGCTGGCGGAAGATGGCCAGGACATGATCGCTATCCTGCGTAGCCGCCAGGTCCAGCAGCAGCGGAGGGAACCCTTGCACGCGCAACGCGGCGGCCGCAAACAGAGCGCCTTCCATGCAGTGGGCCACCCGATCGCGCAGCACCCGGCGCGGCGAATAACAGGTATCCCCTTGGGGCTCCTGATTGTAGGCAATATCGCGGTCGAGAAACCGCTGGATCAGAGCAGGAGTTTTCAGGCGCTGAAGCTGCCTCCATTCCTTTGGTGTGAATCCGTAGCGCTCCATCACGATTGACGTTCCAAGATAACAGCAATTCGGCGGAAACATCGGGGCCCGGGTGGAGTCCATATAGCGACAGGAGATTCACTATGAACAAAGATCAAGTTTCCGGAAAATGGGATGAAACCAAGGGCAAAG
>JAYTVY010000584.1:0-14724 GCA_043743755.1 Bryobacterales bacterium
AGCCTGAGTACGTTCGGAGCGTGCGGTCCCCCGCAACCAGAAAATATATCTCTTCAGGTTCCCTCCCACTAATTCCCTCAGCCGCACCTTGCACGTCGCTTTCAATTAGAGCGTCCAATAAGTGGATGCGGCGATTTATCAAGTGGGTCTCGCTTTTGGTGGGACTCCTGGCGATGTTTGTGGCCTATCGCCTGGTAGTTCTGACTCAAACAGGCGAGATGATTTGGTTTGTTCTCGACGGCAGAGCGAAATTGATCGAAGACGGAATGCAAGTTAAAGGTTGGTTGCATCGGGAGTGGAGGGGCCAAGCTCTTATCATTACTCGGAAGGGCGGTCCTGTCGGCAGAGAATCGTATCTCGTCGCTCCTGGCCGGAGGGGAGGTCGGTTTGTGGAAGGCTGCGATGGATGGACGGCCATGCGCCTGCCAGTTTTTCCTTTTCTGGTATCTGTGTCCGATGCTCTTCCCTGTCCTGGGTGGCGGCTTCCGGAGCACCCCAAGTTATATGGCACGGCGATCTTGAGTTCCGGCTCGCTGGAGTTCGTAGACGAAAGAGGACGGAGGCTGCAAGTTCGTTGGCAGTAGCCGGTGCATCCCCATCGATTGTCAACGGAGAAACGCCCTTCAATTTCTACCACTGTCGAGCGAGTGCCGGCCCCCACTTTGGAGGCATCGGGCCAGTAGGCGGCGCGATCCGGGTGGGCAGCCTACTCTAGACGAATTCGTGCAAGGTCGGCCCATTTTGACATATCGGTCACGATGACCCTGTCGCTCGGAGCGAGGCCATCCAGTACCTGAATCAGGGGACCGGACATTGCGCCATAGTGAACCGTAACGCGACGCGCGTGCTCACTGCTTTCGAGGACAAAGATTGTCGCCGTGCTATTCGGTCGTGAGCCCGCTGGCCGACCGAAGAAAACGACATCCTTCATCTCGTCGGTCACGATGAGTCCTCCGACCTTGCGACCTGTCACTGCTCCCTCAGGAAGAGCGTCGGCAAACTCGACTTCACAGTTCCCGGCATCCGTACGCGTGATCACTTTGCCCGCGAGGGATCTCGGGTCCTCGCCGACAACCAACCGGGCGCCGCGTCCCGCCTCGCATTTCCCTTGGCCGTTGTCGAAGGTTAGAACTGCTCTTCGGGGTTGCAATGAGGTCAGGGTCCCACTGGCGGAGGCGACGACGGACATGGAACCACGCTCAACAGTATGTATCGAGACCTCATCCTTTTTCACAGCTGCATCCCGACCCTGTGCGCTGAGCGCGCTGACAGAACACAAAATAAGAGCGAGGATCGATAGGTTCTTGTTGATAGGAGACTATGAGATGCAATGCACGGTCCACTTTCCAACCAGAGGAAAACAAAACGCCAGGCAATAGGCGCTTGTCCGGGAGCGGTACCGGCCGTTCCGATTCCGGACGGCTCCGCTGCCATGCGTCCGAGGCGATCTACTTCGGGCACCACCACTTCAAGCCAAACTCGGCACGGCGGCGCCATACTTCCTTCTCCGGACAATCTGCGACGAAACGCAGGAAGTCGCATACGACGACTCGCTGGCTGGAACTGAAGATGGAGACCGTCTCGGCAACCCTCTTCTCGTTCCAACCCTCATCCTCACTTCCCGGACAAAGAAAGTACAACGTGAACTCCAGAACGATGGGGTCGTCCATATCGAATGTTTCCAGGGAACGGAGTAGCCAAGCGGGAAGGAACGCTGCTAATGGGTCTGGTTCCAGCAATGGAAGAGCAATTGAGCCATGAAATAAGACATCGGGGGAAAGTTCATCCCATCGCTTGCCCGAAAGTTCCCGGCGCAAATAAACTCCGTCATCACATTCGTCATGCGTCGACGCGGGCCCATGAAAGGCTTGAGGCGGAAATGCATGAATCAGTTGCCGCCGAAAGCCTTCAACATCCATCGTTGCCATTTCTCTAACGGTACTTCAATGGCAATTTGAAGGCAGGTTCGGAGAATTGCAGTCCTCGTAACCAATCCCGCGCGCGAACCCTCCAGGATGCTATTTTCTAAGCCATGACCTGGCTTGTCTGGTCCTTGCTTTCCGCTTTGTTCGCCGCGGCCACTGCGATTCTCGCGAAACTCGGCATAAAGGGCGTCGACGCGAATGTCGCCACGGCGGTGCGCACGTCCGTGGTGGTGGTTTTCACGTGGCTGCTGGTTTTCATCACTCGCCAGCCCGGGAGCTTCCAGGCGTTTTCCCGGAAGACATGGCTGTTCCTGGTTTTTTCCGGCCTCGCAACGGGACTTTCCTGGCTCTGTTACTTTCACGCTTTGCAGGTTGGACCCGCTTCCCGAGTTGCGCCGATCGATAAGCTGAGTGTGGCGCTGGTGATCGTGTTCGCGGCCGTGTTCCTGGGCGAAGGGCTGACCTGGGCCAAGGGCGCCGGTGGTTTGTTGATTGTGGCGGGCGCCATTATTATTGCGCTGGAGTAGGAGGTTCGCGTGCGCGTTCTCATTGCCGACAAGTTCGAGCAGTCCGGCCTGGATGCTCTCAAATCCGCCGGGTGCGAAGTGTTCTATGAGCCGGGAGCGAAGGACGAAGCTCTGGTTGAGGAAGTGACGCGGCGCCGGCCTGACGTGCTGGTGGTGCGGTCCACGAAAGTGACGGAGGCGATGCTTGCCGCGGCGGCGTTGAAACTGGTGGTGCGGGCCGGCGCGGGCTACAACACCATCGATGTCGCAGCCGCTTCCAGGCGAGGTATCTACGTATCCAATTGTCCGGGCAAGAATGCTATCGCGGTGGCGGAGCTGGCCTTCGGTTTGATCCTGGCGCTGGACCGTCGCATCGCCGACAATGTGATTTCGCTGCGCCAAGGCCAATGGAAAAAAGGCGAGTACTCGAACGCGCGCGGATTATTCGGGCGCACGCTGGGACTAATCGGCCTGGGACAGATCGGGCGCGAGATGATTCCGCGGGCGAAGGGGTTCGGGATGGCGGTAATCGGCTGGAGCCGCAGCTTGACTCCGGAGAGCGCTAAAGCGCTCGGGGTGGAGTACCGGGCATCGCCGCTTGAAGTCGCGGCCACCGCCGATATCGTGAGCGTGCATGTTGCGCTGAACGCGAAAACGCGCGGGCTGATCGACGCGGCATTTTTCGACGCCATGCGGCCGGGCGCGTACTTCATCAACACGTCGCGCGCTGAAGTGGTGGATCAGATCGCTCTGGGCTGGGCCGTGCGCGACAAGGGAATCCGCGCGGGACTGGACGTCTTCGCGGCTGAGCCTTCGGGCGGGGCCGGCGAATTTTCCGATGAAATCGTGAAGGCCGGCACGGTTTATGGAACGCACCACATCGGAGCTTCAACCGATCAGGCGCAGGAAGCCATCGCCGCGGAAGCGGTGCGTATTGTGAAGACGTTCCAGGAAACGGGCAAGGTTCCGAACGTGGTGAACCTGGCGAGCGCGACGCCGGCGACTTGCGCGCTGGTGGTGCGGCACCTGGACCGTCCCGGCGTGCTGGCCGCGGTGCTGGACGCCATCAGCGCGGCGCACATCAATGTGCAGGAGATGGAAAATATTGTGTTTGACGGCGCGGAAGCCGCCGTGGCGCGCATCAACCTCGAGACCGCGCCGGAGGCCGACGTGCTGGAGAAGATCAGGGCGTCGAACACCAATATTCTGGAGATTGGCTTGATCCGGCTTACAGGCGCAGAAGGTAGCCCGATTGGCGCAGGGCATCAATGATGCGTGTGCGGATGGCGGCGACGTCTTCGGAGGAGAGCGTGCGGCCGGGTGCACCAACCGTGACGCGATACGAAACGCTCTTGCGATCTTCCGGCAAGGGCGCGCCGGTGTACTGGCGGACGAACTCCAGCTCCACCAGGTCCTGACCCGCGGACGCGGTAAGAATCTCCTGGATGGCTCCGACGGGCTCGCGCAGCGGCGCGATCACCGAGAGATCGAAAGCGCTGGTGGGGAAGCGGCGCAGCGGCTGGTATTTCTTGTCGCGTTCCTGCAAGCGGCGGAGCACGGTGAGATCGACATCCAGAACGGCGGCGCGGCCTTCCAGCCCAAGGGACGGATGCAACTCGAACAAGCGGCCGAACTCGCCCAGTGTCGCCGAGCGCCCGGGATGTTCGAAGGCGCGCGGCGCCGCGGGAGTGGCCACGCAGCCTGGCAGCAGGCACTCGGCGAGGTGCTTCAGGTCGAAGAGCGCACCGGCGCCGTCATCGCGCGCATGGATCACCGCCGCGAGATGCGGGATCTCTTCGGGGAGACCCGCCGCCTTTTTATGGATCTCGCGGCCGATCTCGAAAAACCGGAAGCTGTGAAAATGTTTGCTGTTCTCGGCGATGGCGCTCCATAGGCCGGGCAGCAGGCTGGTGCGCATCAAGTTCTGATCCGACGCGATGGGATTCGCGACGCGAAGATGCGCGCCGGCCTCGAAGCCGAACCTCAACGCGGCCTCTTCGCCGATGAACGAATAGCTGTGGATCTCGGTAAAACCCTGCGCGGCGGCGGCGGACCGAATCCTGCGTTCGAAGAGACGCTCGGGATTGGAAGGCGGGACCACGGCTTCCACCAGCGGCGGGCGCGGAGTGACAGAGTCATACCCGAGCATGCGGCCCACTTCTTCCAGCAGATCGTCCTTGAGTGAGATGTCCTTGGTGGCGCGCCAGCTTGGGACGTTCACCGAAAACACACGAGGCGCGGTTTCGGCGACATCGAATTCGAGCGATTCGAGAATAGCCCGTACTTGCGCGGCTTCCACGGGACGGCCTAGTTTTCGAACTACCCAGTCGACGGACAACTCGATGGCAGGCGCCTTGCGAAGCTCGGCTTTGCGATCGGCAAGACCGCCCTTGAGGACAATTCCGGGAGAGACTTCGCGCAGCAATTCGATGGCCCGAGCCAGCGCGCGCGTGGTGTTTACCGGGTCCTGCGATTTTTCAAAACGCATGGAGGCGTCAGTCCGGAGTTTCAGCGCCACGGAAGTCTTGCGCACGCTGGAAGCCTGAAAGTTCGCGCTTTCGAACACGATGCTGGTGGTTGCGGGGCCGATGGCGCTGTCCAATCCGCCGATGACGCCGGCCAGCGCGATGGGTCCGCCGGCGTCGGCGATCACGAGGTTGGACGGGGACAGATGGTAGGATTCGTCGTTAAGTGCTTTAAGTTTTTCGCCCGCGCGGGCTCCGCGCACGAAGATGACGCCGCCCTTCAATTTGCCGGCATCGAAGGCGTGCATGGGCTGGGACAGCTCCGCCATGATGAAGTTGGTTACATCGACGATGTTGTTAATCGGGTTCAGACCCACCGCTTCCAGCCGGTACTGCAGCCAGAGCGGCGAAGGCTGCACGGTGACGTTCTCGAACACCAGGGCGCTGTAGCGAGGGCAGAGCGCGAGATCGTCGATTTCTATCTCGACGGCGGGGGAGCCTTGCGGGAGCAGCGCGAGATCCACGGGATCGTGCAAAGGCTTGCCGGCGATGGCGGCCACTTCGCGGGCCATTCCGTAATGTCCCCAAAGATCGGGGCGGTGCGTGAGACTCTTGTTGTCTACTTCGATAATGCTGTCGGGACTCAAGCGGGCAAGGTCGCCGGCGCCGGATAGCTCGACGATGCCGGTATGATCGCGGCTGATGCCCAGCTCCGCGAAGCTGGCCAGCATGCCGTCGCTTTCGATGCCGTGAATCACCGCCTTCGCCACCGGCACGTAGACGGTAAGCAAGCCGGGACGGCAGTTAGGCGCGCCGCAAACCACGGTTCGCGTGCCGTAGCGTTCTGTTTCCACCACGGCTTTCACGTTGTGGCTGCCGGGAATCGGGTCCACCGCGGCAACACGCGCGGCGCTGGCGGTTGCCAGATGCGGGCCGGCTTCCTCGATGCCCTCGCACTCGGCGGTCTTCATGGTGATCAGGCGCTCAAGCGCCTGGGCGCTGGTATCCAGCGCCGGCACGAGTTTCCGAATCCAGTTGTAAGAAAACTTCATGGCGTCAAAACTGATTGAGAAAGCGCAGATCGCCGCTTTGCAGCAGGCGAACATCGTCAATGCCGTAGCGCATCATCGCCAAGCGGGTGAGGCCGAGGCCGAAAGCGAAGCCGCCCCATTCATCGGGGTCTATGCCGCTCATGCGGAGGACGTTTGGATGCACCAGGCCGCACGGGAGCAACTCCACCCAGCCGCTCTGTTTGCAGACCGGGCAGCCCGGGCCGCCGCAGATGAGGCACTGAATATCCAGCTCGAAGCCAGGCTCCACGAACGGAAAATAGCCGGGACGCAGACGCACGGTGACATCGCGTTTGAAGATGGCGCTGAGCAGGGTCTTCATGAAGTAGATCAGATTCGCCACGGAAACATCGCGGTCCACCATCATGCCTTCCAGCTGATAGAACGTATGCTCGTGCGAAGCGTCCACTTCTTCATTTCGGAAGACCCGGCCGGGAGCGATCATGCGCAGCGGCGGGCCCAGGCGCTCCATGCCGCGGACCTGCACGGGGGAAGTGTGGGTGCGAAGCAGCAAGCCGCCATCCAGCCAGAAGGTGTCCTGCATGTCGCGAGCCGGGTGATCCGCGGGAATGTTAAGCGCGTCGAAGTTGTGATATTCGTCTTCCACTTCAGGTCCGTCGAGCACCGCGAATCCAAGGGAGACGAACAGATCCTCGAGTTCGGTCTGGATTTGAGTGACGGGATGCAAGCTTCCGGTGCGCGGACCGGGGGCCGGCAGCGTGAGATCGATCCATTCGGTATTCAGGCGCGCGTCCAGCGCAGCGCCGGAGAAGCGGTGCTGCTTGATTTCGAAGGCCGCTTCTAAAGCTTGCTTGGCCGCATTCAGCGCCTTGCCGGCGCCGGCGCGTTCCTCGGCGGCGAATTTGCCGAAGTCCTTGCTGATCTGCGCGAGCGTGCCTTTGCGGCCTAGCACGTCCACGCGGACCGCTTCCAGCTGGTCTATGTTGTGTGCGGCTTCGATTCGGGCCGTGGCGTCGGCCTGAAGTTGCGCGATACGCTCTTCAATCACTCCGCGGGAGCTCCCAGTTGATCCAGCAGATCGACGACGTTCTGGTGGCCGCGAGTGAGAGCGAGATCCATAGCGTTCTGCTGGTTATCCGCACGCGCTTTGAGGTCGGCGCCGTGAGCGATGAGGATGCGGGCGGTTTCCACATCGCCGTTCAGCGCGGCGGCGTGCAGCGCGGTCCATCCGCCATGCTGGCGGGCATTGACATCGGCGCCGTGAGCGGCGAGCAGCTCCACAATTTCCCGCGACTGGCTGGAGGCGGCGGCGTGCAACGGCATGTTCTGCATGGAGCCGCGTGAGCGGGCGTTCACTTTGGCGCCCTGTTCCACCAGCATGCGGGCGCAGGCGAGGTTGCCGAAAAATGCGGCCAGATGCAACGGAGTCCAGCCATCCGCGCTGTAGGCGTCGATCAGGCCATGGTCCAGCGCCAGCAGTTCCGCCAGACGCTGCTCGCGTCCAGCCATGGCCGCGCCGAAAATGTCGAGCTCTATGCCGCGCTCCAGCAGCAGGCGGGCCGCATCGGCTTTGCGATTGTAGCGGGCCACGGCATACGCGTCCAGTCCGGTTTCGTCGCGCGCCGAGAGCAGCGAAGGATCGGCATCGAGCATGGCGGCTACACGGGTTGCGTCGCCGGCTTTAACGGCTTCGAAAAATTCGGTGTGCATGGGACTCATCCGGCGGCCAGCGCGAAGATGGATTCGCTCTTGGCTACTTCCGAGCCAAGATGATTAATGTAGAACAGCAGAACGTCCTCAGGATACTTGCCGCGAAACTCCACGAATACGCGCTGCTGCCAGCCATCGGCGAGGTATTTGGCGGCGTCGATGTCTTTGTCGAAGAAGCCTTCTTGATTCGGGATGCCGAGAAAATCGAGCACGGCCTTGATCATGTCCAGGTGCGAGATCAAAATAGCCTGCGAAAGCTCGCTGGCGAACTCCTCATCGCCTTCCTTCAAGCGCGTCCAGAATCGCGGCGCGGCCTTGCGGACGCTCTCGGAGTTCAATTTGTTCAAGTGGAAGCGGACCTTCATTCGCTCATAAAGCTGGTACGTCTTCATCTTCCCAATGGAAATGGTCCGCAGAAGACGCCCGAAGGACTCCTCACCCAGGCCGAGAAACACTTCGGAAAGCTGCATAAAACATGAGGGTAACATGTAGCGCCGGGCCGCGCGGCTCTTGCGGGCAGTGTTACGCTCGTAGTTTGAAACCCGCGGGCGCTCTCATTCTCCTCTTGCTGGCGGCTGCAAGCCGGGCGGACACGCATGCCGAGGTGGTGGACCTGTTTGCGTCCATGGCCGCGGGACTCAGCGAGGACAACAGCGAGGCTTTCCTGAGCGGATTCGAGAAGAGCATGCCGGAATTCGAGAAGCTCAAGGTGGACGTTCCTGCGCTGCTGTCGCAGGCGGAATTGACTTCCTCGGTAGCGCTGCTCAAGGACGAAGGCGACGATACGAAGCGCACAGTAGATCTGGACTGGTTCCTGGAGATCCGCGTGAAAACGGCGGACGGTCCGGTGACGCGGCGGCGCGAAGTGATCCATTGCACGGTGGAGAAGCGTGGGAAAAAATGGCGGGTGATGTCACTGAGGCCCGTGGAGTTTTTCGCCGCGGTGAAGTTTTAAACACCCTGAGGCGGCCAGGAGCGGCGGCTGGCCAGGAAGCGCTGCCGTTCGGGGCCCGCCGGAATTTCTTCGGCCAGCGACTGGTAGAAATCCTGGATTGAACTCGCGGTCCGCGATGCACAAGCCGAAGACTAGAATAAAGACGAGGCTGAACTTAAAAAGCAACTTCATGTGCGGTGCTCGGGGGAAAGATCACTTTTCATAAGATCAAAGGCCCGGAGCGATTGTCAAACGAGCGTGAGTGGCGGCGGAGGTTTCAACAGGATGCGAGCAGGTTGGATGATAGCAGCGCTGGCGGTGTGCCCGTTGATGGCGGAGGAGCCGGCGCTGATGCCGGCGCCGGCGAAGCTGACGCCGGGCGAAGGACGCCTGACGATCGACGCTGGGTTCGGCGTGACGGTGACGGACCCCTGCGACGGGCGCGTACGGGCTGCGGCGGACCGGCTCACCGCGCGGCTGTCCGCGCTGGCGGGAGCCAAGATCGGCGGATCGGGCGCGCGCAAACTGGTGATCCATTGCGCCGGCCCGGGCGCTCCGGTTCAGAAGCTGGGCGAGGACGAGAGCTATACCCTGGACGTTTCAAGCGCGGGCGCGAAACTGGAAGCGGCGAATCCGCTGGGCGCGCTGCATGGCATGGAAACATTTGTGCAACTCGCCGCCTCCGGCGCGCCGGCCGCACATATCGAGGACCGGCCGCGATTTCCGTGGCGCGGCCTGCACCTGGACGTCTCGCGGCATTGGATTCCCGCCGATGTGGTGAAGCGCAACCTGGACGCGATGGCAGCCGTGAAGCTCAACGTATTTCACTGGCATCTTTCCGACGACCAGGGCTTCCGCGTCGAGAGCAAGCGCTATCCCAAACTGCAGGGCCTGGGCTCGGATGGAAACTACTACACGCAGGATCAGATTCGCGGCGTGGTGGTTTACGCGCGTAACCGGGGGATCCGCGTGGTTCCGGAATTCGACATCCCCGGCCATTCCACCAGCTGGCTGGTGGGATATCCGGAACTCGCCAGCGCGCCCGGACCCTACGAAATTGAGCGCCGTTGGGGCGTGTTCGATCCCACCATGGATCCCACGCGCGAGACCACGTATACATTCCTCGATGGGTTCATCGGCGAGATGAGCCGCCTGTTTCCCGACGAGTTTTTCCACATCGGTGGAGATGAAGTCAATGGCAAGCAGTGGAAAGCCAGCGCGCATATTCAAGCCTTCATGAAGCAGCGCGGCTTGAAGGACAATCATGAGCTGCAGGCGCACTTCAACCAGCGCGTGCAGGCGATTGTGAAGAAGTACGGCAAGCGGATGGAGGGCTGGGACGAAATTCTGAACGGGGCCTTGCCGAAGAACATCGTGATCCAGAGCTGGCGCGGGCAGAAATCGCTGGCGGAAGCGGCGCGCATGGGCTATGCGGGAATCCTCTCGTCGGGCTGGTATCTGGATCACATGCTGCCGGCGTCAACGCATTACGCGGTGGATCCCATGGCCAAGGAATCGGATTCGCTAAATCCAGAGGAGCGCTCGCGGATTCTGGGCGGTGAAGCCGCGGAGTGGGCCGAATATGCGACGGCGGAGAATGTCGACAATCGCATCTGGCCGCGCACGGCGGCGATCGCCGAGCGGTTATGGTCGCCCGCGCAGGTGACGGACGTCGCATCGATGTACCGGCGCCTGGAAGCGGTTAGCCGCGAGCTGGAGGCGCTGGGTCTGACGCACCGGTCGGGCGAGAGGAAGATGCTGGAGCGACTGGCGGGCGCGGGGCCGCTGGGGCCGCTGCAGGCGCTGGCGGATGTGGTGGAGCCGGTGAAGATGTATGTGCGCAATCGCGGACACAAGTATACGCAGCAGACGCCGCTCAATCGCGTAGTGGACGCAGTGCCGCCGGAGAGCGATCGCGCGCGCGAGTTTGCTGAGGCCGTGGATCGCGGGGATCGAGCCGAAGCGCGCCGGTGGCTCACCACGTGGCGCGACAATGACGCGCGATTACAGCCCGTGATTCAGAAATCCCCGCTGCTGGGGGAGATTGCGCCGCTATCGCAAGACTTGAGCCGCGTGGGCCGGATTGGCGTCGAAGCGCTGGACGCCATCGAATCCGGCAAGCGCCCGCCGGAAGCCTGGGTTACGGAGCAGCGAGCGTTCTTACAAGAGGCGAAGAAGGCGCGGGCGGAGCTGTTACTGATGGTGGCGGCTCCGGTGGAGAAGCTAGTGGCGCAGGCGGCGGCAAAGTAGCGCGGTCTTACTTCGCCAGATACACGCGGGCTTCCGCCAGCTGCGGCCGGCTCCCCTCGGCATGCTCTCCCAGCCGCACCAGATCCAGGTAATAACCCCGTGCCTTGATACCATCCCCGGTCAACCGCGCGGCGCGGGCGGCTCCCGCAACGCTATTGAACCGATGGGGGGCGATCTTGAGCGACGATTCGTAGGCCGCCAGCGCTTCCGCATTCGCGCCGGTTTCGAGCAGCAGGTCGCCGAGCATTTCACGCGCGGGGAGGATGGCGCCGGGAGAAACGGCATGCTTGTCGACTGCGTCCTCGTGGTCCGCCGCCTTGCGGAGCGCCGCCAGGCCTTCCGGCTTCCGGCCGCTGGCATAAGCCAGCAGCGCGCCGGCAGTTTCGCGCTGCGCCGCGAGCGCGCTGGACCAGTCATAGTCCTTGGCGGGCGGCACGTGGCTTTGCAGCGCGGCCAGGATGTCGATTTCGCGGCGCGCGAGGGCCAGATCGCCGGCTCGCGCGGCGCCGATGGCTCGCCCGTAATGCGCCACCGCTTCATATTGCGGATGGCGGGTCCAATCGAACCAGGCCGGTCCCGGCTCGATACGCGTGGATGCTTCCCAGTCATGCCGCTCGAGTGCATACCGCTGCGGCGCCGCGGCGAAACTGTACGCCGCCGCTGGCTGCTCGTCATCGAGTTTGGTCATGCGGGACATTTCTTCCAGGACGCGACGCGCGCTGGCGTCGCGGGCCTCTTGAAGATAGGCGTAAACCAGGTAATCCATGGCGTGCAGCTGATCGAAAGAACCCGCGCCCGGATGCATCCGCGCCGCACGCTCCACGGCGGCTTTGGCGGAGGCGATGTTGGACCCAATGGAATCGTCCCATAGCCCCAGCCGCGTGAAGATGTGCGACGGCATGTGCAGCGCGTGCGGCGCATCCGGCGCGATTTTGGCGTAAGCGCGCGCCGCCGGCAGCGCCAGCTCCGCCAGCGCCGGATAGTCGTAGCTGTGAATCAGGTAATGCGCGACGCCGGGATGCCGCGGATTTCGCGGCAGAACCGCGTTGAGCAGCTGCGCCGCTTGTTTCTGTTTGGCGTAAGTCAAATCCGACTGGTCCAGATTGCCGCGGATGGCCAGCGCGTAGAAGATGGTGGCTTCATCGTCGCCGGGATAGCGCTTATGAAGCTGCGCCATGGCGTTTTCGTATGCGGTGGCGCGGGTAGCGTGGTCCACCTTCCGCCAGTCCTGGTAGAACAAAGCCAGCGCGCCGATGAAATCCTTCTCGCGCTGGGTCCCGGCGGGGATCGCAACCGCGCGGGTGATGGCTGCCGCGCCTTGTTCCAGATCCTGCTTCGTCGGAGGCGCCCATATCGGGTGGTACCAGCTCATGGCGACGCCCCAATACGCCATTGCGCAGGCGGGGTCCGCGGCTGCCACGTCGGTGAACGCGAGCCGGGCCTCCTCGTAGCCAAAAGAGTGCAGCAGGGCTAGCGCGCGCGTGAACTTCGCCTGTGCCGCCGGCGTGCACGACGTCGAGAAATTCACGGACCCCAGGCGAGCTTCGTGCTGGTGATGTTGGTGGTCCTCCTGAGCGCAAATGCAGGCCGCGCCCAGCAACAGGCTGACAAGAATGAAACGCATTACAACTACTTTGGCTCAAATACCATCGTGACGTCCATCACGTCACCGGGCGCAGGCCGGGTGTCCACGCGGTATTTCTTGAACTGGCGGCCATCCACGGCCCGGAAAAAAGACTGCAAGAAGTCACTGGGATATTGATAATCGTAAGGGTCGCCGGTCTTGGGCTTCCAGAGCTTGCGCGCCTTGCTCTCGAGGTCCGCTGAAAGGCCCGTAAATTGAATCTGCCCGAAATGGTACAGCGGGCCTTTGTTGAAAGAGATTTTCAGATCGAGAACCCGGCTGTCGTCATGGAGGATTCGTTCGGGCCGGGCGGCCGCATCGAAATAGCCGGTCCGTTTTAGCGGCTTCTCCAGCTCCCAGATACTCTTCTGGATTTCCGCAGCATTGGCTACCTCGCCTTTCTTGAATCCGGCCGCGGCGAGCATCGCGGCGGAGGGCAGACCATCCCCCACCAACTGCACATCGCCCAGCACGAACCGCGGCCCTTCCTCGATGCTGGTGGTCACGGCAACCGCTAGCGAGCCAGTCTTTCGCGCCGAGATATCCGGAAATCTGGCTCGATACATGCCGTGGTTTTCGTACGCACGCCGCAGGTTCAACTCCACCAACTGACGGAAACCTCGGCCCGTGTATTCTTGATTCGCGGCTACCTGCTCCATGATGGCGACGAGTTCCGGGGAAGAAACCACGCTATTGCCGGTGAAGCTAATGGACGCGACGCGTGGAAGCGTTTCCACTTGAAAGGCGACGCGCATCTTGCCGCGCGGCCCCAGTTCCCCCTCCGCTCGCGCGACGATATGCTGTGCCTCGAGCTTCGGGCCCAGATGCGCTTCTATCTGGCGGGCCAGGAACTTCTGCGCCGCTTCGTCGGTGGGCGTCTTATGGTTGAAATCCGGGTACCGCGAGGATAGCCATTGCCACACTTCGTTCTCGTCGATTCCCAGAATGTCGATGTCCGCCTCCGATAGCGCGGGGTCGGTCAGCTTCAGAGTCAGGACATATCCGCGCTTCGGGCCGGGCGCATAGCGGTAGTCGATCGACTGGAAAATACCGGCTTCTTGAAGCTTGCCGCAGGCTTGCTCGATGGCGGCCTTGTTCACCGGCGCGCCAATGCGCAGGCCGGCGAGTTCCATCACGGTTTCGCGCGAGATGCGGGTGCCTTCCACCGCTACCGACTCCAGCGGATAGACCGTGTCCTGCGCAGGCAGAGCGAACGCAAGAATTGCCCAGACGAGTGGAACTTTCCAGAGTTTCTGGATCACGCCCCACCATCTTATCCCGGCTTTTGCGCGAATATGCAGTCGCGGCGGCTGGGATATTCCACACCGGCGCCGCACCCCGGTGGCGGCGTAGCGCTAAGATAGAGATGTACGATGCGAGTCTGGGTTCAACTTGTAATGGTGCTGGCGTCCATGCTGGCTGTCGCCAACGCGCAATGTCTGGCGCGCTGCGGCACTGAACTATGCGATAACACCCCCGCCTCGCATTGCCATGAAGATCCCGATGCGCCGCCCGCGGCAGCCTGCGCGCACCCGCAGTTTGCGTTATCGAATGCCGCCGGAATAGAGCACTTCACGCTGGAGGCTGCCGGCGTCGTCCTTCAAGCTTTCATCGCGCCGCTCGCGGTGAATTATACCGGGCCTCCCACCCTTGCGGAAGATCCGCCTGGCCGGGAACGCCCTCTTCTCAACGTCCTCAAGATCTGATCCCGCTCCTTTTCTCGTCCGCTTTTCCAAACGAAGCCGAAAGGGGAGTAATGTTCAAGATACTTTTCATAGCCGTTATTTTTTCCGGACTCGCCGCCGCTCAGGATCCCGCTCCCATGCATCACGACATGGCTGGTATGAAGATGGAGACGACCCCGGCGGGCGATTACTTGATGAACCTCGCGTCCGGAACCAGCCTGAATCCGAAAGCGTGGCCCATGCCGATGCGCATGCTGAACGCCGGCGGATGGCAGTTGATGTTCATGGGCGTGGCGTTCATTGTGGACACCCAGCAGTCGGGTCCTCGGGCCGCGGACAAGTTGTACTCCGCCAACTGGGGCATGCTGTCGGCTGAGCATCCACTGGGCAAGGGCAGCATCATGTTCCAGACCATGCTGAGCCTGGAGCCGGCCACCGTGACGAACCGCCGCTATCCGCTGCTTTTCCAGACCGGCGAGACGGCCTACGGCAAGCCGCTGGTGGACGCGCAGCATCCGCACGATTTCGTGATGGCGCTGGGGGTGCACTATGCGCGGCCGGTGGGTGAGAACACGATCCTGAGCCTGTATTTCG
>JAYTVY010000585.1:0-5248 GCA_043743755.1 Bryobacterales bacterium
GAAGTTCAAGCCAGTGGATTTCGCGGCGGGGCTGATGGAGACGTACAAGTGGTATCAGCGGCACAAGGACTATCCGAAGCCGGATTACGCGTTTGAAGATGCGCTGATTGAGAGCGCGCCGCAACAGGCGTGGTCCGCGCCGGCGGATTGAGCGGGTTCAGAAAGTCAGAACGAAATACCTAACAGAAACGTGACGCCCGCTACTTGGCCGTGATCCATTGTCAGGTTGAGGCGCGCATCCAGCGCGACTGGGCCTAGCTTAACGTCTACCCCAATCGCGAGTGTCACGGTCTGGCCGGTGATCTCGAACTTCCACTGGATCTCGCCGTTGGCGAAAGTTAGATCGCCATGGAATCCGGCGGTGCGGGTGAGCGCGCCGGTGCCTCCGAAGGTCTGCTGGTAACTGAAGCCGACCAGCAGTTTGGTTTTCCCCAGCACGCCGGCGAAATCGCCGCCGATAGTGAGTGTTGTGCCGCCTGCCGAACCGTCGTTCTTGGTGAGCGTGAGCTGCAAGTCGGCGGTGAAATCGGGCCGGGAAATCATTGCCGAGAAACCGATGGTGGTGGACCCAACCATTTCCGCGCCGTTCGAGGATAGCTGGCGATTGAAGATGTAAGTGATCTGGAAATCGGGATCGATCATCAGCGTGCCCTGGAAGCTGATGCTCAGGGTCTTGTTGTCCTTCTGGTAGGTGTAGATGAACTGGTTGGTGGTGTGCTCGATGGCGGCGGATTTCGGAAGCTGGAACGTGCCGGTGGTTCCATCCTCCTTCTTATAGTTGAAGATCAGGATCGCGCTGCCGCTCTTGACCGGCAGGCCCGCGGCGTCGCGCGGAACATCCCAGCTCCCCACAAAGCCCAGCACGCTGGTCTGAAGCGGGAACTCCTTGTTGGCGAAGTGGTAAATGAAGCGGCCCACGGGATCGCTGACGAAGCCGTTGATCAGCGAGAGAACGTTGTTGATGGTGAAGGTCAGATTGTGGCTGGCATCCAGATTCCACGCGCCGCGCAGCTCAAACTCGAACGGACTCCCCTTATCGGGCGTGGCGGTGAGAACGGCGTTGTGAGTGCTGAACGAATTCCGAATGGATGTATCGGATGAAAAGTTGAATGCCGTGGACTGCCCCGTCGGCTGGACGGTGAGCTGGTTCTGAACGGTAAATTTCCAAACGGCATCGATAGTAGAGACCACGCCTGCCACTGTGATGGCGATCTGATTCTGGCGATTGGTAGTCCACGATCCGGTGGCCTGGCCGCCGGAGGTGACGTTGCCGGCGGTGTCCAGCGTAAGAGTGTCGCTGCCTGAGGTGACGGTAAAGCTTCCCATGGTTTCTCCTTCAAAACGGTAAATTACTGACGACGGCGAAATAGAATTTGCCGCGGCTGCCGCTGGTGGCGGCATCGCCGAAGCCATAAGCCCAGTCGAGCTTGAAAACGATCTTGCTCCGGGCGAGTCGGAGACCGAGCCCTGGTCCGGCGCGCAGGCCAGGCGCCGACGCCAGCGTCTGGTACGCTCCTCCGAAATCCACGAACGGAGCCAGCTTTAGCTGCGAAACGATCGCCAGAATCTTGTTTGCGGGCGCCTGCTCCGGAGCGGGACGCAACGGGAGCCAAAGCTCATTCTGCAGGCTCCAAACGCGGCGGCCAATTGCGTCGTCGGCGCGAAATCCGCGCACCACCTCCGCGCCTCCGAAGGAGGGCAGCTCGATCAGCGGCGTATCGCGGCTGGCGTTTTGGAAGTGCGCGGTGATGTCGGGCGCGATGGCGCCAATCGCCTGATGGTAATTAGCGTTCAGGCCGGCTAATGCGAACCGCTTCTCGGTTGCGGCGAATCCCAGGCCCGCTTCGATAAACGGTTCGATCTTGAGCGTGCGCGGAAACTCGGAGAGCGCGCTTTGGAACAGGTACAGGCCGCCGACGCGCAATGTCGAGAGATTGATCTTCGACGCGGTGGCGGTGTTGCTGCTGAGTGTCACGGTGGCGCGGCGCGCTTCGGTAGTGATCTGGAGCAGCGCTCCGTTCAGATCGTTGAACGGCTCCCACATGAGCTGTCCGAACCCGCCGGTGCGGCGCTCATCGAGCTTGTTGCCGAGCAGAAAGCGATGCTGGTTGACGTCGGTGGATCCGTTGAGTCGCACCGAAAGACGCTGGTGGAAGCGCTCGAAGTTGAGATAGTCGGCGGAATAGTTGAGCGATCGCACGCCGCCGGACGGATAACCGAGCTGCCCGGAGAAGGCCCCCTGCTCAAACGGGAATCGCAGGCGCGAGCGCCGCAGAATTCCGAAGACGCGCAGCGCCTGGCCGGGCCGGTATTCGAAACCGCCTCCGATGTACCAGGGCTTGTCCCGGGTAGGCGCGGCCGTAGCGTCGGCGGGCGCGGGAGTGGCCGGTTTCTGAACGCGCAGATCCTGGTAGATCTGGGTGGTGCCGCTACGCGTAGCGTCGGGGACTACGGACGCTACAAAGCCTATCTCGGAGAGCAGGGTCTGCTGATCCTGCAGGCGGCCGGCGAGCGCATAGGGCTCGTCGCCGGCGCGATAGCCGAGGTCGCGCACGTAGTCGACGGTGCGCACGCCGTCCACCAGCGGCGGGCGGTGCTTCATCGCGGTTTCGAAATCGCGCTGCGAGAGAATCATCCAGAGGATCTTGTCGACGTCATGATCGGTGACGTCGGGCTCGGGAAGAATCACCATTGCAATGCGGGGGCCTTCGGAGATGACCACGGTGTTGTCGCCGGAGGGCAGGGTCGCAATCTGCGCGTTCAAGCCGAGGCGCTGGTAGTAATCCTGGAGCCGCTCCATTATGGCGGGGCCGTTCCAGAGAGTTCCATCCAGCGGCGCCAGCATCCTGCGAAGCGCGCGGATGCGGGCGGCTTGGGCCGGGCTGGCTGTGTTCGGGAGCTGAAGGAGGACCGTGGCGGACTGGAACGGATTCGGAAAACGGAAGATGGCCAGGCTTTGATCGAGACTCGAGAGTTGTTGATCGTAGATCAAGGTGAAGTTTTTCATGGACCCGACCATCGGTCCGAAAAAGTTGCTGCCATCCGTGAGAACATCGCCCGGCTCGAGGCGGTTGGGGTTCGAATCGCTCCAGTCCTGCATGGGGACCGCGTACTCGCCTATGGAACCGTTGAAGGTGCGCAGTGAATTGGTGGCCGCGTCAGTGAGGGCGGCATCCTTCTCGCCGGGGGCGAGGGCGGCTGTGTACGGCTTGGGCAGAGTGGCGAGGAGCTGATTGAGTTGGGCCAGAAGCTCGGCGCGATTCAACTGCGGGTTGAAAGCGGGC
This sequence comes from Bryobacterales bacterium, assembly GCA_043743755.1. GTDB lineage: Bacteria > Acidobacteriota > Terriglobia > Bryobacterales > Bryobacteraceae > JALYHQ01. The sequence continues at coordinate 3,285 of JAYTVY010000585.1, forward strand.
GGGATCCAGAACGCGGTATCGAGAGCCACGATGCGCCCATCGCGCACGGCCAGGCGCACGCACATCTTGCCGAAGGATGCAGGATCCTGCGCGGCGGGACAAGCGAGTTGCCTGGTTTGGGCCACGGCCCGGGGAGCGATGCACAAACAGGCGAGTGTGCAGGCCATGGCGAGCGTGCCACGGTGTCGAGTTAGCACGAGCGAGAAGACCCTTGTAGCACACTTCGCGGGGCAGGTTATTTACCTGCCCCACAACGGTATGCTGGAAACATGTGCGGGATTGTTGGCTATATCGGGAACCAGAAGGCGGTTCCCATCATTCTGGATGGGCTGCGGCGGCTGGAATATCGCGGCTATGACTCGGCCGGGATCGCGGTGCTCAATGGCGACCATCAGCTCTCGGTTCGCCGCGCTTCGGGGAAGCTCCGCAATCTGGAAGAAGTTATTCGCGGGAACCCGGTGGACGGCACCTACGGGATCGGACACACACGTTGGGCCACGCATGGACGGCCGACGGAAGAGAACGCGCATCCGCATCGCGACTGCACCGGCAACATCGTGGTGGTGCATAACGGAATCGTGGAGAACTACCTCGCCCTGAAGCGCCAGTTGCAGGAGGAAGGCCACAAGTTTGTCACCGAAACCGATACCGAAGTAATCGCCCACCTGGTGGAGAAGTATTTCGAAGGGAATCTGGAGGACGCGGTACGGCGCGCGGTGAAGGACCTGAGCGGCGTGTTCGCGCTGGGAGTGATCGCCAGCTCAGACCCGAACAAGATTGTGGCCGCGCGCTCGGGCCCGCCGGTGGTGATTGGACTGGGAGAGGGTGAATACTTCGTGGCTTCGGACGTGCCGGCGATCCTCAGCCACACGCGCGACATGTTTTTCCTGAGCGACGGCGATCTCGCCGTGCTGACGCCTGAAGGCGTGCATCTGACGGACTTCAACGGCAAAGCGGTGAATCGGCAGGTGCAGCGCATCCTGTGGGATCCCATCATGGCCGAGAAGGGCGGGTACAAGCACTTCATGCTCAAGGAAGTTTTTGAGCAGCCGCGTGCGGTGCGCGACACCATGCTGGGGCGCGTGGGACAGGAGTCGGGGCGCATCTTTCTGGACGAGATGAACATCCAGCCGCGCGAGTTCCAGGCGTTCAGCTCGGTGAAGATCATCGCGTGCGGAACCAGCTGGCACGCCGCGCTGGCCGGGAAATTCATGATCGAGAGGCTGGCGCGGATTCCGGTTGAAGTGGATTACGGCAGCGAGTTTCGCTATCGCGATCCAATACTGGCGAAGGATGTGCTGACGGTGGTGATCTCGCAATCGGGCGAGACGGCCGATACTTTGGCGGCGCAGCGGGAGGCCAAAGCCAAGGGATCGAAGACCCTCGCGATTTGCAACGTGGTGGGCTCCATGATCACGCGCGAGGCCTCGGGCACGCTGCTGACGCACGCCGGCCCGGAGATCGGCGTGGCATCCACCAAGGCTTTCACGTGCCAGCTTACGGCGTTGTTCATTCTGGCGATGTATCTGGGACAGGTTCGGGAGAAACTGGCGGATGACGAATCGCGCAACCTGGTGCAAGAGCTGGTGCGCGTGCCCGGGCAATTGGAAACGATTCTGGGACATGACTCGGTGTATGAAGAGCTGGGAAAGCGATTGCACAACGCGAAGGATTTTCTATTCCTGGGGCGCGGCGTGCATTTCCCAATCGCACTGGAAGGGGCGCTGAAGCTGAAGGAAATTTCCTACATTCACGCCGAAGGATACCCGGCGGGCGAGATGAAACACGGGCCCAACGCGCTGATCGACGAGTATCTTCCGGTAGTAGTACTGGCTACTCGCGATCCGCGCAGCGAAGAGAGCCGGCTTCGATACGAGAAGACCCTTTCCAATATGCAGGAAGTGAAAGCGCGCAGCGGAATTGTCGTGGCGGTGGTGTGCGAGGGCGACGAAGAAGAGGTGGGC
>JAYTVY010000586.1:0-8861 GCA_043743755.1 Bryobacterales bacterium
GTCCGCGGCGCCCGCGCGGCTCGCGGGATTGGATGGCCGCAAGGGAGCCATTGAAACCGGGTGCGATGCGGATCTGGTGCTGTTCGATCCAGACGCCGAGTTCACCGTCGATCCCGGCCGTCTGCAGCATCGCCATAAGCTGACGCCATACGCCGGGCGTAAGCTTACAGGTAAAGTAAGAAAGACTTGGCTCCGCGGACAGCCGGTGCAGGTGGATGGCGCGCCGCTGGGACGCTTGCTTACGAGATGACGCCGCTCACCGAACTGCTGGACTTGGCTAACGAGCGCCTGGGCGGCTGCGTGCTTGCCGCGAACGACGACTTTTTCGCGGAGAAGGAGAACCTTGTTAAGACAGTCGATGCTGTTTTCGTGTCCGGAAAATATACGGATCGCGGAAAATGGATGGACGGCTGGGAATCTCGCCGCAAGCGCGTTCCGGGGCATGACTGGGCCGTTCTGCGGCTGGGAGTGCCGGGTGTGATTCGCGGCGTGGTGGTGGACACCAGCTTCTTCACGGGTAATTATCCCGAGCAATGTTCCATTGAGGGCTGCGAGGCGGCTGGCGACGCGCAAGCCGGCGATCTGACTGGCTGGACCGAGCTCTTGCCGAAAGTAGCGCTGCGCGGTGACACCAAAAACGTCTTTGAAACGCCGTCTGCGCGGCGGTTCACGCATCTCCGGCTGAATATCTTCCCCGATGGCGGTGTCGCTAGATTGCGCGCGCACGGTATCGCGCTGCCCGATTTTCGACCAGGCGGCGAGATCGATTTGGCTGCCGCCGCGTGCGGGGGAGTGGTGGTGGATGCAAGCGACCGGCACTACGGCCATCCCGAAAATCTGATCCTGCCCGGACGTGCGGCGAATATGGGCGACGGCTGGGAGACGCGCCGCCGCCGCGGTCCGGGACACGATTGGGTGATTCTCCGGCTTGCGGCCGAGGGCGTTATTGAGCGCGTGGAAGTGGACACGTCGCACTTCAAGGGGAATTATCCCGACGCGTGCCGGCTTGAAATCAGTGCGAGGGAGAACGCGGATTCCTGGACCGACTTGTTACCGCGAACGAAGCTGAATGGAGATAGCCGCCACGTGTTCGCGGTGTCTGCATCAGCGCGGCTTGTGCGCTTCAACATTTTTCCGGATGGCGGAGTGAGCCGGCTGCGTGTGTACGGGACCCTGACCGAGTGCGGCCGTATCGAAACGCGGCTGGCGCGGTTCAACGCGTCTGGAAGCGAATCCGCTGCGGCGGAACTGCTGCGCTGCTGCGGATCGCCGAGCTGGGCGGGCCGGATGGCGGACAGCCGTCCATTCGCGAGTCTTGCGGACATGGAAGAGGCGGCGGACCGAGTGTGGTCCGAGTGCGCCCCAGAGGACTGGCTGGCGGCTTTCGCGGCGCATCCGAGAATCGGGCAGCAGTCCGCCGGCAAGTGGTCGCAGGAAGAGCAATCGCGCGCCGGAGAAGTTCCGGCGGAGCTGGCCGAGCGCAATCGCGAGTATCGGGAGAAGTTCGGGTACATTTTTATCGTGTGCGCCACCGGCAAGAGCGCGCCGGAGATGCTGGACCTGCTGAAGCAGCGGTTAAAGAACGATCCAGCGGACGAGATTCGCAACGCGGCCGGGCAGCAGCGGGCCATCACGCGCCTGCGGCTAAGGAAGCTTCTAACCGAATGAGTCCCATCACTACGCACGTTCTGGATACGGCCACCGGACATCCCGCGGCTGGGATTTCCGCGGGGTTGGATATCCTCGGATCCGATGGGGTGACCTGGAACCTGCTGGGCCAAAGCGTCACCGATGCCGACGGGCGCATACGCAGCTTCCTGGTGGAGGGCGCCGCGCTGCTTCCGGGGCTATACCGCATCCGCTTTGATACGTCGCGGCAATCGCGATTTTTTCCGGAAGTGACTATTGAGTTCCGCGTGGACGATCCGGCGCAGCGTTATCACGTTCCGTTGTTGCTGAGTCCGTATGGCTACAGCACTTATCGGGGGAGTTGAGATGCCGGTGACGCTTGCGGAGAATCGCTACGGAAAATCGCGAGTCCGGCTGGTGAAGGTGGAGCGGGATGGACCGCGGCACAATCTGAAGGATCTGAACATCGACATCCGGCTTACGGGCGCGTTTGAAGAATCGTACACGCTGGGCGATAACAGCTCCGTCGTAGCCACCGACACGATGAAGAACACCGTGTATGCGCTGGCGCGGCAGGCGCCGGTAGGGGAGATCGAAGAATTCGCTCTGCGGCTAGCGGATCATTTTCTGTCGCGCAACGCGCACGTAAGCAGCGCTCGCATCACGATTACCCAGAACGAATGGACCCGCTTGGACGATCATTCGTTCGTCCAAGGCGCGGAGCGAAGGACGGCGTTAATTGAGCAGGGCGCGGTCACGGCGGGCATCACGGGACTGGTGGTGTTGAAGACCGCGAAGTCGGCTTTTGAGGGATACATCCAGGACGAATACACGACGTTGAAGGAAACCAAGGACCGGCTGTTCGGCACGGCGATTACGGCCGAGTGGACTTATCGCGGCCGGGAGCTCGCGTACGGCGATCTGTGGCGCACGGTGCGCAAGATCCTGCTCGAAGTTTTCGCCGGGCATGACAGCCTGGGTGTGCAACATACGCTGAACGCCATGGGAGAGAGCGTGCTGGAACGGGTGGCGGAGGTTGAGGAGATCCGAATCTCGATGCCGAACCGCCATTGTCTGCTGGTGGATCTGGCGCCGTTCGGGATGGACAATCCGAACGAAGTGTTCGTGCCCACCGATGAGCCGCACGGAATCATCGAGGCGACGTTGAAGCGATTCACTCCCTAGAACGTGCCATGGAGCTGGGCGCTGGTCAATCCCGTACGGCGTTGCGCTTCGTCTTCGGTGATGGCGCCGCAGTTAATCGCGCGCAGGAAGAAGTTCAGCAGGCCCTGGCCGGTGGCGGCATCGTCGAATACGTCGCCGACCAATGTGGCTTGCGCGGCTTTCTCCACGAAGTTCTTCAATCGATCTGAGGCCTGATCGAGACTTTGCAGGTAGAACGAGTACACGGCGGCGTAGCGCGTGGGGAGCTGCGCGGGATGAAGATCCCAGCCCTGATAATAGCCGTTCGCGAGCGAATGCTGGATGTGATCATAGTGCAGTTTCCAGGCGCGATGGACAGTGGATCGGTCGGTTCCCACGGGCAGAATATTCGTACCGCCGTCGGAAAGGTGCAGCCCGGTTCCGGCGAAAGACACCTGCATCATGTGGCGGGCGAAATCGCAAGCTGGATGCAGCATGTGCTGATGAGCGGCGGTGATGGAACAGCTCGCGGTGTAATCGTAGGTGCCGAAATGCGCGCCTGCGCAGCGGCCGTGGCAGGCCGCCAGTAGCTCCGGCAGACACAGAATCGACTGCGCGGTCTCAATCATGATTTCAAACCGCAGCGCGCCGGCGTCGAGGCCCGCCGACTTTTCGAAATCTCCCAGAATCGCCGCCAGCGCGGCGGGTTGTTCGGGAACAGTGAGCTTCGGCAGTGTAATGACGAACCCAGGCGGCAGTACGCCGGCGGTTTCCGACAGCAGCGTGGTCAGGAACAGATCCAGGGTCCGCAAGCTGCGGCCCGTTAGCGCTTCGGTCAGGGGCTTGATACGCAGGCCGATGAACGGGGGCAGGGAATTGGCCTTGAGCCCGGCAGCCACTTCGCGCGCGGCGGATACGGCATGCCCGTCTTCCTCATCATCGGGGCGGTTGCCGTAGCCATCTTCGAAATCGATGCGGAGATCCTCGACGGGTTCGCGGCGCAGTTTTTCCAGCACGCGTGCATATACAACGTTCGCGAGTTGATCGGACAGCGGCCATCCGAGCGCGGAGGAAAGCGTCGCGGCATCGGGAGCGAACTCGGCGAGCGAGCGTAACGCCAGTTCGCCGAGCCGCGCGGCGGTACCCGCTTTGAACAAGTGCGCGCCGCCGTAGAACACATGCACGGGCTGGCGCTCGCCGGATTCGCCGAGGTAATTGCGGTTGAACGCGGCGTTCGCGGCCTGCAGCGGCCGCAGCGCGGCTTCAAGCGTGGAAGGGGAAAGGGTGGTCTGCATGCAATCAATAGTCGATACGGTTGGGCGACGTTTTCCACGCCTCGAAGACTGCTTGCACTTCGGCGCGCATCATCGGGAGCATGGGGATCTTGCGGGCTTCCATGGGGATCGCGAATTCGCGATAGAGCCACTCGTCGTCGAAATCGGCCGAGGCCGCATCTTCACGGCTGCCCGCGAAGAAAATGCGGTCCGCGCGCGACCAGTAGATCGCGCCCAGGCACATCGGGCATGGCTCGCAGGTGGTGTAGATGTCGCAGCCGGTGAGCTGGAACGAATTGAGCGTGCGGCACGCGTTCCGGATGGCGATGATTTCAGCGTGGGCGGTGGGATCGTTAGCCGCGGTAACCATGTTCGTGCCTTCGCCCAGGATTGTGACGCCGCGGACCACCAGCGCGCCGAAGGGACCGCCGCGGCCGGTGAGGACATTATCGAGCGCCAAGCGGATTGCTTGGGCCATGTTTGGATTGTCCATGGAACTACTTTTTAATTGTAAGCAACCCCCATAGCAAACAAATGACGGAGGCGTACAACATTTTGATGATAGAATGTTTCTGCATGTCAGCGGAACGTGAACAAGTAGAAATGTTCAAGCAAGCCACCGAGCACAAGTTGCGCATGGTGCGCTGTCCCAAGCATCGGAAACAACCTCGGATTCGCTTTGAAGGCGAAAGTTTGCGTGAGATTCGGGTGTCGCTAAGCGGATGCTGTCAGGAACTGATGGAGTTGGCGAATCGCGCCATTTCGGTGCACGCCGTTGTGTAAGATCGCATACACAAATACCTGTCCCATAATATTTTTTGCACTCTGGCCAAAAGTGATTTAGTATAAAAGGTCGGTCATCCTTCTTCGCATGGCTCAGCTCTTTCACCGCAGCACGAACGCATTAGCGAAGGTCAGTATTGCTTGTGGCGTCATGGGCGTGGGCCTGCTGCTCGCTTTTGCATATGGCATGGATCGCGGCGCTTATATCACCGATGTCGGGGTGGTGAAGGATCAGCCGGTTCCGTTCAGTCACAAGCATCACGCGGGGGATGACGGCATCGATTGCCGGTATTGCCACACGTCTGTGGAAACCTCTTCGTTTGCCGGACTTCCAGCCACCGAGGTCTGCATGAGCTGCCACTCGCAGATCTGGTCCAACGCGGCCATTCTGGAACCCGTGCGAACCAGCTGGCGCACCGGCGAATCGCTCTCGTGGACCCGCGTTCACGATCTGCCGGATTTCGTGTACTTCAATCACAGCATTCACGTGAGCAAGGGGATCGGCTGCAGCACCTGTCACGGGCGCGTGGATCAGATGCCTCTTATGTACAAGGCGAACACGCTGTACATGAACTGGTGCGTGGAATGCCATCGCGATCCGGCTAAGAACGTCCGGCCGAAGGATCAGGTGTTCAACATGGCGTATCAAAAACCGGCCAATCAGGAAGAATTGGGGCGCAAACTGGTGCAGGAGTATCACATTCAGAGCCTGACGGACTGCAATACGTGTCATCGATGACCACCGACTCACCACAAGACGGAACGGAACGGCCTTCGCTGGACTTGGCGAAGCTGCGCGACAAGCTCGCGGCGGCGCCAGGGCCGGTTTACTGGAAGAGTCTGGAAGAGCTGGCCGATACAACGGAGTTCCGTGAGTTCCTCGATGACGAGTTCGCGCATCGCACTCCGGACTGGATGGATCCGGCGAACCGTCGGAATTTCATCAAAGTGATGGGCGCCTCGCTGGCGCTGGGCGGACTCACTGCTTGTACCAAGCAACCCGCCGAAATGATTGTGCCGTACGTGCGGCAGCCGGAGGAGTTTGTTCCGGGCAAGCCGTTGTTCTACGCCACCGCGATGCCGCTGAACGGCGTGGCGACGGGTCTGCTGGTGGAGAGCCATGAAGGGCGGCCCACCAAGATAGAAGGGAATCCCGACCATCCGGGCAGCCTGGGCTCCTGCGATTTCTTCCACCAGGCTTCGCTGCTCACGATGTACGACCCCGACCGGTCGAAAACGGTAATCAACAATGGGCGGATCGCGAGCTGGGTGGGATTCCAGGCGGCGCTGACAGGCGCGCGCGAGAAAGCGGCGCTGAAAAAGGGCGACGGCCTGCGCATTCTAAGCGAGACCGTCATATCGCCCACGCTGACCAGCCAGATTCAAGCGGCGCTGAAGGATCTGCCGGGCGCGAAGTGGCATGTGTGGGAACCCTCAGCGCGATTGGGATCCGCGGCGGCCACAGCCGGAGTGTTCGGGCGGCCGGTGAACGCGGTGTACAAGATTGCCGCTGCCGACGTGATTGTTTCTCTGGATGCGGATTTTCTGGCGTGCGGTCCCGGCAATGTGCGCTATGCGCGCGACTTCGCCAGCAGGCGGAAGGTGATGAACAACATCACACATGATCCGCAGCCGAAAGAGAACCGCCAGGAAGGGTATCAGGCAGGGCCGGATTCGCCGCTGCGCAACCAATCGGCTTCGGGCGGCGCGCTGCCCGGACCGCTGCCGGATCCGCCGCCGCAAGTGCAAGCCGAAGGTTTACCCATCGAGCAGACCACGCAGAACCGGCTCTATGTTGTGGAGCCATCGCCTTCGCCCACGGGCGGCATGGCCGATCATCGTTTCCGCGTCACCGCCTCTGAAGTTCAGGATTTCGCCGCCGAGTTGGCGGCCGCGCTAGGAGTTGGCAAAGCCGCCGGCGCCGGAAAATTCAAGGAAGCCGCCGCCATCGCGCGCGACTTGCAGGCCCACCGCGGAGCCTGCCTGGTGATCGCGGGCACGCATCAGCCCGCAGCGGTGCAGGCGCTCGCGCATGCCATGAACCAGGCGCTGGGCAATGTCGGCAAGACGGTGGTCTACACGCAGCCAATCGAGGGCAATCCGGTAAATCCGCTGGACAGCCTGAAGCAGCTTGTCGCTGACATGAATTCGGGCCAAGTCGACACGCTGCTGATCCTGGGCGGCAATCCGATATACGACGCGCCGGTGGATCTCGATTTCACGAGCGCCCTCAAGAAGGTAAAGTTCCGCGCGCATCTGAGCCTCTATGACGATGAGACTTCGGAATTGTGCCACTGGCATGTGCCCGAAGCGCACTTCCTGGAATCCTGGAGCGATGCGCGGGCTTATGACGGTACCGTGAGCCTGATCCAGCCGCTGATCGAGCCGCTCTATGGCGGCAAGACCGCGCACCAGGTGATTTCCGTGCTGGCCGGCGATTCCGATCGCGAGCCGCGCGAGATTCTGCAGGCCTACTGGACCACGCAGAGCAAGGCCGCCGACTTCAGTACCTTCTGGCAGACCGCGCTGCATGACGGCATAGTGCCCAACACTGCGTCGCCGGAAGTTACGGTGACGGCGGAATCGCCGACGCTGCCGCTGCCGCCGCCACGCTCCGGGCTTGAGATCATCTTCCGCACGGATCCGACCATCGGCGATGGCTACTTCTCCAACAACTCGTGGCTGCAGGAGCTGCCCAAGCCGCAGAACAAAGTGGTGTGGAGCAATTCTTTCTGGATCAGCCCGGCGACTTCCGAGAAGCTGGGACTGCACAGCGAGGACAAGGCCGAGATCAAGTATCGAGGGCGGGCCGTCACCGGGTCCGTCTGGATCATGCCGGGCCATGCCGACGATGCCGTCACCGTGCACGTGGGTTACGGGCGGACGCGCGGCGGGCAGGTGGCCAATGACATCGGCTTCAATGCGTACTCGCTGCTGACTTCGGATGCGCCCATGCATGGCGCCGGCGCGGAGTTGCGTGGCCTCGGCGGCAAGCTGAAGCTCGCTGCCACCCAGCACACGCAGACCATGGAAGAGCGCGAGCCGGTACGGACCGCGACCATCGACGAATACAAGAAAGAACCGATGTTCGTCGACAAGGAAGAAAAACCCGTCCGGAAGGACCTCACGCTTTACCCCGATTTCGCTTACGAAGGCTACAAGTGGGGGATGGCGATCGATCTGAACTCCTGCACGGGCTGCAGCGCCTGCACTACCGCCTGTCAGGCTGAGAACAATATCCCGGTGGTGGGAACCGTGGAAGTTTCCAAGGGGCGCAACCTCCACTGGATTCGCGTGGATCGGTACTTCAAAGGCGATTGGAACAATCCCGAGCTGTATTTCCAGCCGGTGCCCTGTATGCAATGTGAGAATGCGCCGTGTGAGCTGGTTTGTCCCGTGGCGGCCACGGTCCACAGCGGCGACGGGCTGAATCAGATGATTTACAACCGCTGCGTCGGCACGCGGTACTGTTCCAACAACTGCCCCTACAAGGTCCGCCGCTTCAATTATTTCTTGTACACCGATTGGTACACCCAGAGCATGTTCCCGATGCGCAACCCAAATGTCACGGTGCGCAGTCGCGGCGTAATGGAGAAGTGTACTTATTGTGTACAGCGCATCAATGCAGCCAAGATCGAATCGGAAAAGCAGGGACGGCGAATCGCGGACGGCGAAGTGGTTCCCGCGTGCGCCCAGGCTTGCCCGACTCAGGCCATCTCCTTTGGCGACATTAACGACCCCAAGAGCAAGGTGGCCCAGTTAAAGGCGCAGGCTCGCAATTACAGTGTGCTCGAGGAACTGAACACGCGTCCGCGGACCACCTATCTGGCGCGGCTGCGCAATCCCAACCCGGACATCGAGAAAGGTTGAGAGCGTGACGACGGAAGAATTAGACGAGCGAGTAATAGATCCGGGACCGGATAAGATCGTCGGGCCGGGGTACGATTACGGCTCCGTCAGCGACAAGATCAGCAACGTAGTACTGCGTCCGGTGAACAAGACGCCGAAGCAATGGTTCATCGGCCTCGCGAT
>JAYTVY010000587.1:0-4175 GCA_043743755.1 Bryobacterales bacterium
CTTGATCGGCAATATCGACGACATCACCAACAGCAACTTCAAGAACGACTTCCCTTACTATTCAGAGCTTTCCATCAATCCGGAAACCGGCGCCAAGGGTAACGCGTATCGCCACTACATCATGAAGGACACCAACCTGTTCTTCAACGATGACTGGAAGGTTACGCCCCGGCTGACTTTGAATCTTGGTCTGCGGTGGGAGCGTTACGGGGCGCCGACCGAAGCCAATAATACCATCGCGCAATTCACGAATCTCACCGGCACGGATCCGGCGACCATCGCCGCGGCTCGCGTCACTCCGGTGAAAAGCATGTGGACTACGCCGAACCGGGACTTTGGCCCGCGCGTCGGCTTCGCATACGATTTGCTCGGCGACGGCCGTATGGCCGTACGCGGCGGTTTCGCTATCTCCTACGACCGGCTCTTCGACAATATCTGGTCTAATGGTGCGTGGAACCCGCCCTTCTATGCCCTTCTCGACCACGACGCCACGGCGGGTGACATCATTAGCTACACCATTGGTCCCAGCATCGCCGGCTATGCTCCAGGCACCATCCCGTCGCCGGGCCATCGCGTATCGGTCCGCACCATGGACGTCCACATGAAAGACTCATCGGTCCAGAGCATGTATCTCGGGGTGGAGAGGCAGTTCTGGCACGATTTCCTGTTGCGTGTGAATTACCAGGGGTCCATGGGCAGGCATCTGTCGCAGTTGATGAACCTGAACCGTTTCGATGGCTCGGAGTACAACGCGACCCTCAGTACCGCCAAAGCCCGACCGAACGCGCTGTATTCAGGTTTCAACTATCGCGCCAACAATCTGAATTCCCATTACCATGCACTGGTCACGGAAGTGCAGAAGCGCTTCAGCCAAGGCCTCCAGTTCCAGTTCAGCTTCACGTGGTCGCGCCTGATGGACACCGGCTCGGACCTGTTTACGGGATCGACAACCACCGGCGGATATAGCCAGCCGTACTACTTGGTCAGTAATAGCAAGCCCGGGCTCGCGTACGGTCCGGGAGCTTTTGACCACCAGAAGAACTTCAAAGGCATCTTCACCTATGAGCTGCCGTTCCTGAAGGCCCAGCAGGGGTTCCTTGGACGCGTTCTGGGCGGCTGGCAGATTTCCTCGTTCTACCAGGGCTACTCCGGCCATCCCATCGACGTTTACAGCTCCCGAGGCCGCTTTGTCGGCAACGGGCTCGATCCCAATGGGTTCAAAGAGAACATTGGCGGAGATTACAACCTCGACGGCGTCGGGAACGATCACCCGAACTTTATCGGTCCAAACGCGGGCGCTGTTTACTCTCATGGCAGCCCGGCCGACGGCATCTTCATCGACAACCATTTGATCGGTTGCGGATTCGCCGGGGCCAAATCCACCAACGTCGCGGCTTGCAACGCCGCGTATGGTGTGGGCACGCCGAACTCGCTGTTTGTGAATCCAGGGGGTTACGGTGTCCGCTACGGAACACTCGGCCGGAATCTGTTCCGAGGACCTTGGTTCAACGGTCTGGACGGATCGCTGCTCAAGAACTTCAGGATCAGGGAAGCTCTGAAGCTGCAACTCCGCTTCGAAGCGCTCAACCTGATCAACCATCCGAACTTCGATGGAATCACTACAAATTTGAACAGCGGTAATTTCGGCAAGGCGCAGCTCCTGGCGGGCACGCCTTCGCGGCGCTTGCAACTCGGCGTCCGGATCCAGTTCTAATCCGCTGTTGTGGGCCGGGGCCCTGCTTGGGGCCCTGGCCCACATTCATTTCCGGCGGTACGCTACCAGGTCGTCTCCGTAACTGCCAGAGGCGCTGTACGTTACGCTACGCCGTCCCAGGAATTCGAGTGCTGCCGGCCGTTGCGCCGGCAGCACTGTATTCGACAGGAACACACCGCCGGAGTTCATCATCCGTGCGATCCCAGTCATTGCCAGCGCCTGCTGGAACCGATCGTAGTAGACCAGTATATTGGTAGCCACCACCAGGTCAAACTGCTCTCCATCCGCCACCTGTGCCACCACATTCAAGTCCCGCGCTTCGATCCGCGATGCATATTTCGGAGCCACGGCCACGGCGCGCACGCTCAGTCCCTTTGGCGCCGCCACGGCGGCGGTCGGTGACCCGATCAGCTCCCCGAAATGTTCCCAATAGGCGATCGCTTGCGGCGTCCAATCCGCGGCGCGATCGCGCGGCAGGTGCACCACATATGGCGTTCCCGCCCGCGCTCGCTCCCCCATTTGCCGCAGGTGAGCGTTCACCGCCGGATTCAAATCGAACGTGACCAGCCGCGGGCCGGCCGGATCCGCGAGCCCGAGCCGAATCACGGCTTCCAGTACCGCGAACGGCTGGATGGTCTGTACCGGATAGAAATCGTAACCATCGCGCTTGTCCGCGAAATCCAAACCTGGACCGATCACCGCGATGTTCCGGATGCGTCCCGGCAGCGCGCCTTTGCGCAGCATGGCCCGCAGCGTGTCTTCTATAGCGAAATTCGGCAGCAGTGACGTGTCCGCCGATAACCCGCGCTGGTCGAACAGAGTGGAACGTACGAAAAGCGTCTCATTAGCATCGCCGGCCGCGGCGGCCAATCTTAGCTTTTCCTGATATCCGCGCTGCTCCAGGGCGAACCGGACCAGATTAGCCTCCAGAAACGCCTCCATGTCTTTCCGTTGTACGCCGCGCCGCGAAAGAAACTCGCGCGCGAACCGCAAACGCTCATTTGCGCCTGGACGCACCAGAGCCTCGGTTGCCGCCCGCGCGCGGACGCGGGCCAAGTCCACCAGCGCCCCGGCCGAAGTCACCGCCGCTTCAGGAGCCTCCAGGCGTGGCAAAGAGGTGAACGAGGTTCCATAGAGAATCAGGTTGCTGATGGAGTCCTCCACGCCGCGCTCTATCCGTTCGCGCACCTCGCGGTCCTGCGTCCTCACCCAGACGTCCCAAGCCGCCGCGTCCTCGGTGCGGCCGAACGCCGTCAGCGTCTCCCGGACCTCGTCGAAGCTCAAGAACCGCGACTCGGACGCGGCTGCGGCGGCGATCGCGCAAGCAACCCAGATCCATCGCAACCAACCGCGGGTGTGTCCCATTGCCCAGCTCCGACACCAATAATACGCGTGGTGACAAGACGCGTGCTAGAGTGAGGAAAAATGTCCCGGCTCGTGTACTCCGTTCTGGCTGCGCTCATCTGTCAGACGACCTTCGCCCAGACGTCCACGCCCGTGATCTTGATCTCGGTGGATACGCTTAGGGCGGATCATCTTAGTTCCTATCAAGCGGGCCGGCGGCCGACGCCTCACATCGACGCGTTGGCAAAGAACGGAACCTTGTTCTCCCAGGTGAGCAGTCCGTTTCCCCTGACTCTGCCGGCTCACGCCGCGCTGCTCACCTCAACGTATCCGTTCGCGAACGGCGTGCAGGATAACGGCATCCCGCTTCCAGCTTCGGCCGTGACGCTGGCCGCGGTATTGAAAAAGGCGGGCTACCACACGGCTGCGTTCGTCGGAAGCTTCGTTCTGGATCGGCGTTTTGGCTTGAACCAGGGCTTTGACGTGTATGACGGCCCTGTCGATCTCCACAATAAAGCGGCCACAGTCCCGCTGGAGCGGAAGCGCGCGGGCACCCAAGTGACCGAAGCCGCGACGCGCTGGCTGGAACGCAATTCCAGCACGCCCTTCTTTCTGTTTCTGCATTTGTACGACCTGCACCTGCCCTACGATCTGCCGCCTGATCCGGCCTTGCGACGCGGTGAAACCGGTTATACCGCCGAACTCGCTTATGAGGACCGGGTGCTGGGGGAATTTTTCGCGTTCCTCGATCGCCGCAAGCTACTCCAAAAGGCGCTCATCGTTTTCACCTCCGATCACGGCGAGGCTCTGGGCGAGCATGGCGAAAGCACTCACGGCTACTTCATTTACCAGAGCACTCTTCACGTGCCGCTCCTCATGCACTGGCAAGCGGGCTTCAATCGCCTTCCGCGCGAGCGCGTGGATGAACCCGCCAGCCTGCTGGACGTCGCGCCCACCATCCTGGATGCCGTCGGCCTGCCACGTCCGGCTGCGATGCGCGGCCGCAGTTTGATCGGGGATCCCAGGGCCGTCTCCGGGATATATTCCGAAAGCCTGTATGCGCGAAGTCATTTCGGGTGCGCCGCTGTGCGTAGTATCCGCGCCGGCCGCTACAAGT
>JAYTVY010000588.1:0-3036 GCA_043743755.1 Bryobacterales bacterium
CCGAAAAGAAAAAGCTGCAGGCGAGGAAGGAAGAGTTGGAAGGGCAAATCGACCAGCTGAAGTATGAGAAGGCGTCCTTGGCCGTGGAAGTATACAGGACGCGGCTGAACGCGCTGCTGTTAGAGCTGGCCAGGACGCAAGCGGATCTCGACAAATGAAGTCCCTGGTTCAATTCGCGCTGGCTGCGGCCTTGCTGCTGACGGGCGCATGCTCGCCGCGGCTGCGCGCTCAATCTCCCGCCGATGACTGCCTCCTGCTGCGGCATCATGGCAAGCTCGACGACGCGCGAACGTGCTTCACGCGCCTCACCGGCGCCACCAATCCGTGGAACCGCGCCGAAGGGCTCTGGGGCCTCGAGAAATACACGGACGCCAGGAATCAGTTCCTGGCCGCTGTCGCCCAGTCCCCCAAGAACCCCGACATCCGCGTTCGCTTTGGCAAGCTGCTCCTGGACCGGTTCAACCCCGAAGAAGCCAACGGCCTCTTCGACGAAGCTCTGGATATCAAGAAGGATCACGCCGGTGCAATTCTCGGCCTCGCTTATGTCGCTGCCCGCGGCTTCGGAGCCAAGGCGGTGGAGTTCGCCGAAAAGGCCGCGGCGCTGGATCCCAAATCGGCCGAGCCGCATGAGCTATTGGCTTATCTGGCGCTGGAGGACAACGATCTAGGCCGCGCGCGCAAGCAAGCCGAACAAGCGCTCGCGATCAGCACCGAGGCACTGGATGGAATGGCTGTCCTGGCTGCCATGGATTTGCTCAATGACAAACGGGACACCCCCTGGATACCGGCCATCTTGAAGGTAAACCCGGTGTATGGCGAAGCCTGGGCCACCGCCGCGCACTTCTTCGTGATCAACCGGCGCTATGAAGAAGGTATCGCGCTGTACCGCAAAGCTCTCGACCTCAACCCGCGATTGTGGTCCGTGCGCGCCCAGTTGGGCGTGGACCTGATGCGCCTGGGGCAGGAGGATGAAGCCCGCCAACAGCTCGAGCAATGCTATGCGAACCAGTACCGCAGCGCGGAAGTGGTGAACTCGCTGCGCCTGCTGGATAGTTACTCCAAGTTCGACACGTTCCGGACGCCCGCTACCATTCTGCGCTTGAGCAAGAAGGAATCCGCGCTGCTCAAGCCGTACATCGAAGCCGAACTCGAGCGCGTTATTTCCACCTACAACAAGAAATACAAGATGACGCTGCCCGGTCCGGTCCAGTTGGAGGTTTATCCCGACCATGAGGATTTCGCCGTCCGAACGCTGGGCATGCCCGGCCTGGGCGCGCTCGGTGTCACGTTTGGCGAAGTGGTGGCGATGGACAGTCCTTCAGGACGCCCGCCCGGCAGTTTTCACTGGGCCAGCACGCTGTGGCACGAAATGAGCCACGTCTACGTGCTCACCGCAACCAAACACCGCGTGCCCCGCTGGTTCACCGAAGGCCTTGCGGTTTACGAGGAGTCGGCGGCGGCGCCGGACTGGGGAGATCGCCTGGACCCGTCGGCGATTGATGCCATCCAGAAACATACATTGCTGCCGGTGGCCACACTCGACCGGGGATTTATCCGCCCCAGCTATCCCGCGCAGGTGGTGGTCTCGTACTTTCAGGGTGGCAAGATTTGTGAGTACATTGCACAGAAGTGGGGTTACTCCAAGCTGCAGGAAATGATTCAATCCTTCGCGGCCGTGATGCCCACTCCCGCGGTGATTCAAAAGGATCTGGGGATGAGCGCCGAGGAATTCGACAAACAGTTCCTGGCGTGGCTGGAAGCGCAGACGA
Organism: Bryobacterales bacterium; assembly: GCA_043743755.1. GTDB lineage: Bacteria > Acidobacteriota > Terriglobia > Bryobacterales > Bryobacteraceae > JALYHQ01. The sequence continues at coordinate 1,770 of JAYTVY010000588.1, forward strand.
AAAACCAGGTGGAGCATTTCGCCGATTGGAAGAAGCAGCTTCGCTCGCTGACTGAGCTGGCGGCCGCGGGCAAGCACGATGAAGTGATCGCCGAAGGACTGAAGATCCGCGATTGGTATCCGGATTTCGTGGAACACGGCAGCGTGTATGAGCTGCTGGCGACTGCGTACCTGGCCAAGGGTGACAAAGCCGGGGCGCGCGCGCAACTGGAGAAATACAGCTCCATCGGGGGCCGCAGCCCCGCGCTGGTCAAGAAGCTGGCCGCGCTCGAAGAAGAAGCGGGCGACCAGAAAGCCGCCGCCGCTACGCTGAATCGTTTAAACTACATTTATCCCGAGGATGAAGAGCTTCACCGCAAGCTGGGCGATTTATGGATCGCGCAGAATAATGTCTCGGGCGCTATCCGCGAGTACCAGGCTGTTCTCGCCGCCAAGCCGCTGGATCCGGCCACATCGCACCTTCAGCTGGCTAAAGCTTACCTGGCAGCACACCGGACCGAGGACGCCCGGGAGCAGGCGCTGCTCTCTTTAGAAGCGGCGCCAGGCTATAAGCCCGCGCAAAAATTGTTATTGGAACTCTCAAAATAAAATGTCAACCGCCACCACCATTACCGATTCCGCGGAACTGAAGGAGCGGATTGACCGCTTTCAGCAGGTGCACACCGCGATTGTTCGCGAAGTCCGCAAAGTTATCGTGGGCCAAGAGGAAGTTCTGGATCAAGTCCTCACCTCGTTATTCGTTGGTGGACACTGCTTGATCACTGGATTGCCCGGCACCGCCAAGACCCTGCTGGTCCGCACCCTGGCTCAGAGCCTCGGCCTGGTGTTCAAGCGCATCCAGTTCACGCCCGATCTGATGCCCTCGGACATCACGGGCACCGACATCATTGAAGAAGATCCCGGTACCGGCCGCCGCACCTGGACATTCGTCCCAGGCCCCATATTCACCAACGTTCTGCTGGCGGACGAAATCAATCGCACGCCTCCCAAAACGCAATCCGCGCTGCTCGAAGCCATGCAGGAGCTTTCCTGCACTGTACGAGGCCATCAATACAAAATCGAAGCCCCGTTCTTCGTGCTGGCCACGCAGAACCCTATCGAGCTGGAGGGAACGTATCCGCTGCCCGAAGCGCAGCTCGACCGTTTCCTGTTCAATACGGTGCTCGACTATCTCACCGCCGAAGACGAAATGAAAGTGCTCGATCTAACAACTACGACCGCGAAGGCCAGTGTCACGGCGGTCACTTCGGCGGAAGAGATCCTGAGCT
>JAYTVY010000589.1:0-6590 GCA_043743755.1 Bryobacterales bacterium
GACGGCGGCCGCGTTGGCGCGGAAGCGGCCGAAATTCGCAGGCTCCAGGAGCTCCTTCAGCCCGGAGGCGATTTCGCGGAAGCTGTCCAGCACCACGCCCACTTCCTGTTCGCGTACCCAGTCCGCGTTGTAGCGTTCCTGTGGCAGAGTCCAAGCGTTGCGCTCCACCAGCACCGGCAGCTTCATAGCCAGCGCCTCGCTGATGCTGCCTGGCCCCGGCTTGCCGATGAAGAAATCGGAGAGATGCATGAAGTAGGGGATCTCCGAAGTGAAGCCCTCCACACGCATGGGAAAGCCCGGGCGCAGGGACTCCAATCGCGATTTCAACGTCGCGTTGCGCCCGCAAATCGAGATCAGCTGCAGCTTCAGTCCGGCGGCGGCCACCATGCGCGGGATCTTCAACATCCAATGCGATCCTTCTCCGCCGAAGAGCACCAGCCCGGTGGGCAAGTCGGGATCGAGCCCCATCTTCCGGCGTTCCTCGCCGCGGTCGCCGGACACTGGATCATAGAACTTGGGCCGCAATATCATTCCCGAAGTCGCGAACACGCGATCCTCCGGGTACCCCAAGGCGCGCGCCTGCTGCACCGCTTTTTGGGTGCCGCAGATCAAGTATTGCTCTTGCCGCTCCATCCAGAAGTGCGGGGGATAATCGGCCAAGTCGGTCAAAATCGTCACATACGGAGTAGCCGAACTCACGGCTCGCAAGCTCTCGAACATCGCGCGATTGAAATTCGGGACCAGCGAAACCACCATGTCCGGCTTGGCCTGCTTCCAATATTCCTTTAGCAGCCGCACCTGCGAGCCGTGGTAGAGCCGGATGATCGCGTGCATGGCCACCAGCATTTGGGGCGACCCCAGTGTCCAGCCCTTCTTCAGGAAAAGATTGTACACATCCTCCATGCGGATGCCAGTGAGCTTGCGGAAGATGTCGAGCGGGTCCAAAACTTCCTGCAAGTTCATCAACCGGACGTCCCAGCCGCGGTCCTGCTGCTCGATCACGGCCTTCAACGCATTGGCGGCGCTGCGATGGCCGCCGCCGGCCTCGAAGTAGACAAACTCGATTCGCTGCACGTAACGTCCAGTGTGTCACGGCCAGGCGAGTGCCGCATGCCCGCGCGGGCGCTACACTCAATGCAGGTGCCCATGCGAGGTTTCATCCACCGGCGCGATCACAACATGATGCGCCGCGCCAATAACTGGCCCGCGCCGCGCTGGATCCGCGTATACGCGATAGCGGCCACGCGGCTGGGCGATGGATGGATCTGGCTGGCGATGGGCCTGGTTCTGCTGGCATTTGGCGGCGTGGAGCGGATCGAGGCCATCGCGTCGGCCGTCATGGCTGCGGCAGCCAGCGTTATGCTCTTCAACCTGCTCAAGCGGGTCACCGGCCGGCAGCGTCCCTGCGATATCGAGCCGCATTGCTGGGCAACGCTGCTCCCGCCCGACCGGTTTTCGTTCCCATCCGGGCACACCATGACCGCCTTCGCCGTGACGGTCGCAGTGTCGCTGTATTTTCCCGCCTGGAGTTTTGGGCTGCTATTTTGCGCGTTTTCCATAGCTGTTTCCAGAATTCTGTTGGGGATGCATTTCTTAAGCGATGTAGTGGTGGGTGCGCTGCTGGGCGCGGTGTTGGGCTGGGGCTCGTATTTTATGTTTGCTTAAGGGGCCAGCCCAGAGGGGCCGCGTCGGCAAGGATTGTTTGATTATTTGAGTTGTTTCCGGTACGATAGAGCAATCGTTGTACCACATGAAACACTTTATAGTCTCCGCTTTTCTCTCCTTTTTTGTAGTGGTTCCGAGCTATAGCCAGCTCTATACCATCACTACCGTCGCCGGGACCGACCGGGTTATGAAGAGTCAACCGGCACTCCGTGCGCCGTTGCGCGATCCGCGCTCGGTAGCGGTCGATCGCGCGGGAAACTATTACATCGCCGACAGCAGCGATAATCGCATCCGGCGCGTGGACCCGAACGGAATTATCACTACTTTCGCAGGCACCGGTGAACCAGCTTTTAACGGCGACCGCGGCCCGGCTACATCAGCGGCGTTGAACCGGCCGTTCGATATTGCGTTTGACGGTTCCGGCAATGCTTACATATCGGACCATGACAACCGCCGCGTCCGTAAGGTGGCTCCCGACGGCGCCATCACCACCTTTGCCGGGAACGGCAACGGGGGATCCGCCGGCAACGGGGTCAAGGCCACGCAAGCGGCAGTCACGCCCCTAGCCGTGGCGACTGACCGGCAGGGTAACGTATACATCTCCGATCTCAACGCCATCATCCGAAAAGTGGATACTGGCGGCGCCATCACCACCATCGCCGGAACCGGAACGCCAGGCTACAGCGATGGTCCGGCACTCTCGGCTCAAATTGGCCTGGTGACCAGCATCGTCGTCGATGACGCCGGCAATATTTATCTGGCCGACCTTGCTAATTTCCGTATTCGCAAGATCGATACCGCGGGTATGATGTCCACGTTCGCGGGCAGTGGCGAGTTCGGTTTTGTGAATGACGGTGTCACCGCGACCCAGGCGCTGATGATTCCGGTTGGGCTTGCGCTGGATGCGAATAACAATCTGCTGCTTTCGGACTTTAACCTGGATCTGGTCCGGCGCATCAATCTGACCTCTCGAACTATCGACACCATCGCCGGAAACCGCACCACGGGTTACTCCGGGGACAACGGGCTCGCTGTGCGCGCCCAGCTCGACGCGCCCGCCGGTCTCGCCGTAGGCGCGGATCAATCCGTGTATATCGCCGACCGCTTCAACCAGCGCATCCGGCGCGTTGCCGCCAATATTATCTCCACCGTTGCGGGCACCAATTCGCAGGATTACGGTCCGGCTACGTCGGCGTTCCTGGACATGCCGGGAGGCATCGCGATCGGCCCCAACAATCAGATCCTGATCGCGGATACGAATAATGCCGAAGCTCGGGTGTTCACGCCGGGCGGCACTATCACGCCCCTCGGGCAATTCGCCGGTTCCCATCCGTTGGGCGCCGCTGTCGATCGCGCGGGTAACTTCTTCGTCAGCACCGACGAGCCGCGAGTCCTCAAAATCACCGCGGACAACATGACCACGGTGGTCGCCGGGAATGGCACGGATGGCTACACCGGCGACAATGGACCAGCCACGGCGGCCACCATTGGAATACCCACGGGCATTGCGGTGGATGGCGCCGGGAACCTGTATATCACCGATATCGAGAACAGCCGTATTCGCAAAGTGGACGCCGCAACCAAGACCATTACGACTGTCGCGGGCGGCGGAAACTTTCTTTTTTCGGGCGACAACGGCCCGGCTACGGCAGCCGGCATCGATCCTATCGACGTCGCGGTGGACGCCAAGGGCAACCTCTTCGTCGCCGACCAGTTCAATGACCGTATCCGCAGGATCGACTCTCTCACCGGAATCATTACCACGGTGGCGGGCGACGGCACCACGGGCTATTCCGGCGACGGCGGGCTCGCAACCAAGGCCCAACTCAATGACCCGACAGGGATCGCGGTGGACGCCGCGGGCAACCTCTGGATTACCGATCGGCACAATGCGGTGATCCGGCGCGTCACGCCCTCCGCGGTAATCGTTACCGTCGCCGGAAACGGGATGAGACATCCGGCTGCCGGAGATAACGGACCAGCGCTGAAGGCGCAGTTCGATCCGCTGCGCACGGCGATGGATCCGGCCGGGAATATCTATATCAGCGATGTAGGAAACGATCTGATACGGCGGCTGACGCCGGTGCCGCTCACCGGTGCGGCGTTCACCATTGTCAGTGGTAATAATCAGAGCGCTCCGGCGGGCTCGGCTCTGTTGAAGCCGGTAGTTCTCAAGCTGGTGAGCTCCACCGGTATCCCGATACCTGGAATTGAGATTATTTTCACGCTTTCTCCAACCGGAGCCGCCACGTTGAGTCCAGCTTCCGTTTTCACGGTGGCCGACGGCACCGCCGGCGTAAACGTGACGCTGGGCAATGCTCCCGGAGCGGTCACTATCACGGCCACGGTTGCGGGCTTGCCCGCGATTGCGATCGGGGCTACGGCTATTTCGCCCACGGCGCCCAGGATCGCCGCCGGCGGAGTGGTGAGCGCTGGGCTAAGCACGCCCTTGGTGAAGACCCTGGCGGCCAACGGCATCGCATCGATCTTCGGCGAGAAATTCGCGGCGTCCGGAACTGCGCGCCAGATAAGCCCAGCCGATCTGGTGAATGGGCGCATCCCGACGAACTTCGCCGGCGTGTGCGCCGAGTTCAACGGCGTTCGAGCTCCCATTCTGGCCGTGTTCCCGGGTCAGCTCAATGTACAAGTCCCCGCCCTGACGCCGGGTACGGCCGCCGTTCAGGTATTCGCGAACTGCGGATTGGCCAATGAAGAGAAGAGCAACCTGGAGCCCACCACAATTCAGGCGCGCAGTCCGGAGTTTTTCTATTTCACGCACGGCGCCGACGGCCGCGCTGCGATCGCGGCGATTGACGCGATTACCGGAGTCTTCATAGGCGCACCGGGGCTGATTCCCGGCGCTACCACCCTGCCGGCGATGCCTAATGAGATTCTGACGCTGTTCGCTACCGGGCTCGGGGCCACGAATCCCACTTTCGCTGCGGGAGAATTGCCGGCGCCTCCGGCGCAGGTGACGGCGACGGCCTCCATAACGATCGGCGGCGTGCCGCTGGCGCCGGCGGATATTTTGTATGTGGGCATCACGCAGTTCGCGGGGCTTTATCAGATCAATTTGCGGGTTCCGGATGCGGTGCCCGACGGCGATCAGCCGGTGGTGGTGACGTTGGAGGGGGCGTCGTCGCCGGTGAGTGCGTTTGTTACCGTGCGGCGGTAACCTGCCCCACCTGGACCGATTGGAAGAGGCCTTCGGCCATCCACTCTTTGAACCACTCGAAGAGCTGGGATTCGCGGGCACGGACTTGCTCGATGGACTCGCCTAGCGTTTTGCCGGATGCGAGGGCGGTTAGCAGGTTATAGGCGAGCTCGGTCAGGTCCAGGCGGTGGACGTCGTAATTGTGGCGGTAGGCCACCAGCCAGGTTTTGCGCTTGCGGATGGCGGGGCGCGGGCAATCGTCCATGGCCCAGGAAACAAACTGGCTCACGGGATAGTTGTAGGCCAGCAGCTTGAAAGGGCCGATGGGTTTCAAAACCGCGTGCTCCCAGGCGTCGGGGGGAACGGCTTCGATCTGCGCCTGGGTAAGGCACGGGGTCTCATCGGCGTCGAAGATCAGCGTGAGCTCAAGCTCCAGGCGGACCAGCTCACGGCAGAATTCGGGTTTCGGAATATCGTCGATTGCATCGACGAACTCAGGCACATGATCTCCCAGGCGATTGAGCGTGTAAGTGCGTGAGGGATACCGGTCGGCGTAGCGGGCTACGAAGCGAGTGAATCCGTCGGGTCCCAGATGGCGGGCCAGCGCCGGGTAATCCACTTCCAGAGCCTCTTCCAGGCGCAGCAGGTACATCTCGCGGTAAACGTCCAGGCGCTCCAGTGGAGTCATGGTAGCCGAGGGCTTTACAAGCCTCGTGGCGTCGGCCAGCGGGATCTCGGCTTGGGCGAGATCGGAAGCGATGGCCTCTTCGCAGGTGCCCTGATTCACGATCAGAGCCTGCATCCAACTCTGAATTTTGTTGAGACCCGGATCAGTCGCCATACGCCGCAACCTGTTCGAGCTCCGGCTGCGCCGGCTGTTCGCGGTATTGCCGGGCTTTGAGCGCCTCGGCGTGCACGATGTCGAACTCCGGAATCGAGGCGTCCCATTCCAGCAGCGTCGAGATGCCACCCATGCGCTGGTACGTGTGACGGTACAAATCCCATACGGTGTCGATGACGTAATCGCTGTGCGTATCCAGGATGTACGTGCCTTTGTGCGTGTGTCCGGCGAGGTGAATCTGGATCACGCGATCGGCGGGGATTTTGTCGATGTAAGCTTTCGGATCGAAGCCATGATTGAAGGAACTGACGTAGACGTTGTTTACGTCCAGCAGCACGCCGCAATCGGCCTCCTCGGCCATGGTGGCGATGAAATCGCATTCTTTCCACGTGGAGACGCTGAACTCGAGGTAGGTGGAGGCGTTCTCCAGAGCGATGGGACGTTCCAGATAATCCTGAATGGTCTTTACGCGCTCAATGGTGTAGCGCAAGCTTTCATCCGTGTAGGGCATGGGCAGCAGATCGTGGACGTTCAGACCGCTGACTCCGGTCCAGCACAGGTGATCCGACACCCAGCGCGCGCCGATGCGCTTGTCCAGCGCCTTCAACTTACGCAGATACTCGAAGTCAATGGGATCCTTGCTGCCTACGTTGAGGGAGACGCCGTGCAGAACCACCGGGTACCGTTCCGCGATCTGATCCAGAATCCACAGCGGGCGGCCGCCGGTGTCCAGATAGTTTTCCGACAGAATTTCAAACCAGTCGATCTTGGGGCGATTCTGCAGGACATGGTCGTAGTGGACGGTGCGCAGCCCGATTCCAAAGCCCAGATCCGGATAACCCCAGCGATTTGCCATTCGATTTACTCCTCAATCAACTCTGCCTGTCAGGCGCCGGTTCCAGCTTGAGCCAGCGGCTCAGGAACCTGTCC
>JAYTVY010000590.1:0-4272 GCA_043743755.1 Bryobacterales bacterium
ACCAATGCCAGCGGGTCGCGCAGCTTTCGGTTTGGGAGCACGCGACGCCACGTGCTGGCTTTGCGCGTTGCGCTAATGGATGGGAGCGTCCGCGAGTTCCGCCGGGGCGAGGCGATCGATTTCGACGTGCCTGCGCTTCCCCGGCCCGCCACCACCAAGAACACGGCGGGGTACCAGCTCGCGCCCGGCATGGACTGGGTAGATTTGTTCGCCGGCGCTGAAGGCACGCTGGGAGTGGTGCTGGAAGCCGAGCTGCAACTGCTCACTTCGCCAAGTGACATCCTTGCGGGGGTGGTCTTTTTTCCGGATGACGCCGCCGCGATTGATGCTGTCGAGCGCTGGCGCACCATCCCGCGCCTGCGCATGCTGGAATATTTCGACCGCCATTCGCTCGACTTGCTGCGCACGCGCTTTTCCGAGGTTCCAGCCGGCGCCGGGGCCGCGCTGCTGATCGAAGAAGAGGATCCCGATATTGACGCCTGGCTGGAGCGCGCGCCCGAGGACAACTGGTTCGCTGTAACGGCGGCAGACCGTGAACGATTTCGCCGTTTTCGCCACGCCCTGCCCGAATTGGTGAACGATCAGGTGCGCCGCCGCGGCTTTCTAAAGCTTGCCACCGACTACGCGGTGCCTCCGGAGCGTACCCGCGAAATGCTGGCGATTTATCACCAGCGGCTCGCGCCTTACGAATACGTTGTCTTCGGGCACATCGGAGACGGGCATGTGCACGCAAACGTGCTGGCCAGATCGCAAGCCGAGTTCGAATCCGCCGGCGAGCTGATGCTGGATATCGCGCGCCAGACGGTGACGCTGGGGGGCGTTGTCTCGGCCGAGCATGGAGTGGGAAAGCGGAAGGCTCATCTGCTCGCGCTGCAATATACGGCGGATCAGATAGAAGCGATGCGCGCGGTGAAGCGGCGGCTGGATCCTCTGTGGCTCCTGGGCCGCGGCACTCTGTTCGAGGTTTGAGATTGCTCATGGAAAATATCAAAGTGGCAGTGGTGCAGGCCGCCCCCGTAGCGTTCGACCGCGAGCGGACGCTGCAGAAGGTAGACGCTCTCGCGGGCGACGCAGCCGCGCAGGGCGCGAGGCTGGTCCTGTTTCCCGAGGCCTTCGTATCCGCGTACCCGCGCGGGCTCGACTTCGGCGCGGTGGTGGGGTCGCGTACAGACCAGGGCCGCGAAGATTTTCGCCGGTATTGGGAGAGCAGCGTGGATGTTCCGGGGCCGGCGGTGGACGCGCTGGGGAAAACGGCGCGCACCCATGGAATTTATCTGGTTATTGGCGTTGTGGAGCGGGATGGCGGCACGCTCTATTGTTCGGTCCTGTTCTTCGCGCCCGACGGCGCTTACCTGGGGAAGCATCGCAAGGTGATGCCCACCGCTTCCGAGCGGCTGGTGTGGGGATTCGGCGACGGGTCCACCCTGCCGGTATTCGATACGCCGCTGGGAAAGATAGGCGCGGTGATCTGCTGGGAGAATTACTTGCCGCTGTTGCGGGCTGCGATGTACGCCAAGGGTATCCAGATATATTGCGCGCCCACGGCGGATCCGCGCGATTCCTGGCTTGCCACCGTGCGCCACATCGCGGTGGAAGGCCGGTGCTTTGTGCTGTCGGCGAACCAGTTCAACCGGCGGCGCGATTTCCCGGGCGACTATCGCTCGGAGTTTGGCGACGATCCGGAGACGGTGGTTTGCCGCGGCGGGAGTTGTATCGCCGATCCGTTCGGGAATTTTCTGGCGGGGCCAAACCTGGAAGGGGAGGCCATACTGGTGGCGGAGATAGACCTCGCGCAGATCGTCCGGGGGAAATTCGATCTGGACGTGGTGGGTCATTACGCGCGGCCGGATATTTTTCGGCTGGAGGTGGATGAACGGGCGAAACAGCCTGTGACCCGGCGGTCGTAAGACAGGGCATGGCCCTGTGGCTACAATGCGGGGGAGGATCATGGTGAAGAACGGCGTGAAGAACGGCCGAATCAACCAATCGCTGGCTTATTGGTGCCTCAACGCTACCGAGTGGCAGTGGGACATTGAGCGTGTTTGCGCAGCGGCGAGCCGGCTGGGTTGCGCGGTGGAACTGGTGCCAGTGGAATGGTGGGGGGTGGTTCGCAAGCACGGGCTCCGGAATGTGCTGGCGCACAACGGAATGCCGGATCCCGTCTTTGCAAAGGGACTGAACAATCCACGGTACAGCGAGGAAGTGATTGCGCGCACAAAACGGGCGATCGACGAATGCGCGGACGGAGGCGTGCCCAGCGTGATCGCATTCACCGGCTACAAATGGCAGGATGCGGACAATCCCGGCGAGGAAATCCCGCTGGAGCAGGGCGCCGAGAATACGGCGAGGGGGCTGAAGGAACTTGCTCGCTACGCGGAAGGCAAGCCGGTCACTATCGTTTTAGAACACCTCAACACGCGCGACGATTCTCATCCCATGAAAGGCCATCCCGGCTATCAAGGGGACGATATCGATTACTGCGCCGGGATCGTCCAGCGGGTTGGATCGCCGCAGGTGAAGCTGCTGTTCGATATTTATCACGTTGCGATCATGAACGGGGACGTGATCCGGCGTTTGCGCCAGTACCGCGACTGGATCGGACACGTGCATGTGGCCGGCGTTCCAGGACGCGGCGAGCTGAACGACTGGCAAGAGATTAATTATCCGGCCGTGATGCGGGCACTGGTCGAGATCGGATACAAAGGATACGTCGGCCAGGAGTTCATCCCCAGCCTGAATCCGGAGGAAGCCCTGGCGCAGGCCGTGGAGTTGTGCGATGTCTAAATACCGGTGTCTGCTGATTCCAATCGCCGCGCTGCTGGCCGCCGAGAGCCTGGGCCCGTTCGAAGCGCACGGCGACATCGGCGATACGCCGCAAAAGGGAACCGCGGAATTCTCCGGGGGCGAGGTTCGCGTCACGGGCGGCGGCGCGAACATCTGGGGCGCCGCCGATGCGTTCCATTACGTCTGGAAGCAAGTGAGCGGCGATGTCGTCATCACGGCCGATGTTCGTTTCAAGGGCGAGGGCGCAGTGGCGCATCGCAAGGCCGCGTTGATGATCCGCCAGAGTCTGGAGCCCGGCTCCGCTTACGCCGACGCCGCTGTGCATGGGGACGGGCTGACGTCCCTGCAGTTCCGGCCATCGCCGGGCGGGGCAACGCAAGAGGTGAGTCAGAGCGCCAAATCGGATTTGAGCGCACCGGTGAGGCTCCGCATCGAGCGGCTCGGCGATATATTCACTATGCAGGCTGGCAAACCCGGAGAACCGCTCACTTCCACGGGGCCTGTCACGGTGGCGCTGAAGGGCCCCGTGTATATCGGGCTGGCGGTCTGCTCGCACGATGCCAATGTGCTCGAAACGGCGATTTTTTCGAATGTGACGGTGCAGTCTCCGCCCGTCGCGGCGCGTCCTCCAGCGCAGCGCTATCGTAGCCGGATCTCCATCTACGATCTGCGCGACAAGTCGATTCGCACGCTGTATCAGGCCGATCAGGTATTTGAAGCTCCCAACTGGTCGCCAACCGGGAAATTCCTGCTCTCCAATGCAGGCGGGCGGCTGTATCGCATCCCGGTGGATGGCCCGCAGGCCACGCCACAGCTCATCAATATCGATCCGGCGCTCCGCCTCAATAATGACCATGCTCCTTCGCCGGACGGAAAGTGGATCGCGTTCTCGGCATCTTCGCCGGCGTCGCGGCAATCGCAAGTGTATGTGTCGAACGCCGATGGATCGAACGCGCGCGTGATCGTGGCCGCCGCGCCGAGTTATTTTCACGGGTGGTCGCCGGACGGGCGCTACCTCGCCTATGTTCACCAGCACGGCGCTCCCGCCAACTACGATATCTTCCGCGTCGCCGCGGCAGGCGGCGAACCCGAGCAGCTGGACTCGAACCCCGCGTACGACGATGGTCCCGATTACTCGCCCGACGGCAAGTGGATTTACTTCAACTCGGAGCGCTCCGGCGGCTGGGACATCTGGCGCATTCCCGCTGATGGCGCGGGCATGAACGATGAGAAGGCGGAACAGATAACCAATGACGATTGGGAGGACTGGTTTCCGCATCCTTCTCCGGATGGAAAGTGGCTCGTGTTTTTCTCGTTTCCTAAAGGCACAAAGACGCACAACGAAAAGTTAGCGGGAGTCCAGTTGCGAATGCTGCCGCTGGGGGGAGCCCGCACCCCTATTCAAGCGCTGACCACATTCTTCGGAGGACAAGGCACCATCAACGTCAATTCCTGGTCGCCGGATTCCACGCGGTTTGCCTTTGTGAT
>JAYTVY010000591.1:0-2459 GCA_043743755.1 Bryobacterales bacterium
ATGGCCGGCGAGGACGGTTTCGCCGATTTGGGGCGTGTAATAGGGATACACCACCACCACGCCGTCCATGCCCTCGCCGGTGACGAAAAGCTGGCCGCCGTCGGCACTGAAGCACAGGCAGTCCGGGCGCAAGAAAAGCGGCAACGTAACGACAAGCTTGCGGGTCGCGGTCTGAAACACGGCCAGCTCGCGGCCCTCGCGGTTGGCGGCGAGCAACTGGCTGGAATCGGCCTGGAAACGGACGGCCCCGATTTCACCGGGTGCGTCCACCAGCGGATAAGCCCGGCCGCTGCCGGCTTCGAAGAACCCGATAGTGCGGCGCCCACCGTAGCTCACCGCGATAGTGTTTCCGTCCGGGGCGACATCGAAATGCGTGGCGTCGCCGGCCAGCGGGGCTTCCCAGACCGTTTTCAGCGACGGCGCAGCCAGCTTCACCAGTTTGCGTGGATCGCGGCACAGCACGTAAATCGCCTGGTTGTCCGGGGCCATCAGCGCGCTGGCGGCCGCGGCGGCCATTCGCACCTTGCGCGAGAACGTCAGTGTATCGGCTCGGATCTCGTGGATGGACCCGGTGTCCGGCGTCAGCGCCCAGGCGGCCATTCGCCCCGCCAGAACCTGCGATGGCGACGCGTCCAGATGGATATGCCGCGCAACGGCGAACACTTCCAAATCCACGGCCGCCACCGAATTGCCTTCCTGGTTGGCCACGAACGCGTAGCCCGAGAAGCCCGAAGCCTTCTTCCGCCGGCAGCCCAGCGCCGACACAAGTCCGGCCCCCAGGCTGGCTTGAATCGCTTCCCGGCGCGTAAAGACTTTTTTCATCTTTTTTTATTCTAACGAAGGCGACCCTAACTCCGATTGTGGTACGCTTTGATTGGACTGTCCACAGCCATTCCGCCCAACAACTTACAGCGGCATTATGGGTATGAAACACAGCCCATGGCAGCGGCAGGAATTCCTTAAGAAACGCCACTAATGAACATTCGCTCTCTCTTCAGTCTGTTCTCATCGGATCTAGCCATCGATCTGGGCACCGCCAACACGCTGGTCTTCGCCAAGGGCAAAGGCATCGTGGTGAATGAGCCCTCCATCGTCGCCATCAACAAGAACAACGGCGACGTGGAAGCGGTGGGCAAGGAAGCCAAGGAGATGCTGGGCCGCACGCCCGGCAACATCGTGGCCATCCGGCCCATGAAAGACGGCGTGATCGCCGATTTCAAAGTCACCGAGAAGATGCTGAATTACTTCATTCAGAAGGCGCACGGGCGCAAAGTGCTGGTGCATCCGCGCATCGTGATTGGAGTGCCCAGCGAGATCACGCAGGTGGAAAAGCGCGCCGTCATCGACTCCGCGTATCGCGCCAAGGCCAGTGAAGTGCATCTGGTGGAGCAGGCCATGGTGGCGGCCATCGGCGCCGGACTTCCTGTCACGGAGCCTTCCGGAAACATGGTGGTGGATATCGGCGGCGGCACCACGGACGTGGCGGTAATCTCACTTTCCGGCATCGTCTACTCGCGCTCGGTGCGGGTGGCCGGGAATGAGATGGACGACGCCATCATGCAGTACCTCAAACGCAAGTACAACCTGCTGGTGGGCGAGCGCACCGCCGAAGCCATCAAGATGCAGATTGGATCTGCATGGCCGCTGGACCGCCCCCTCACCATGGAGATCAAGGGCCGCAACCTGATTGAAGGCGTCCCGCGGACGGTGGCGGTTGACGACAGCGAAATTCGTGAAGCGCTTTCCGAGTGCGTAGCCACTATTATGAATGCGATCCGCGTGGCCCTCGAGCGCACTCCCCCGGAACTCAGCGCCGATATCAGCGATAAGGGAATTGTGTTGACCGGAGGCGGCGCTTTGCTCAAGAATCTGGATAGGAGGATTCGCGAAGAAACCGGCCTGCCCGTCTCCATCGCCGAGGAACCCCTGGCCAGCGTAGTGCTGGGTACCGGCAAGATGCTCACGGATTTCAAGCTGCTCAGACGGGTAGCCATCGAGTAAGGTTTTGACACCCGGAAAAGCTTGGGTGCATCTATAAAGACAGCCGGGCGTCGGCGTCGATTAAAAGGATATGGAGTTCTTCCTCAACCGGTTCCGCAACCTTACGGTCCTCCTGATCGTGATCGCGGCCCAGTTGGTGCTCATCGCATGGCAGGTGCGCGGCAATCGCGGTGTGCCGATGCTTCGCGTTTGGTCGGTTACGGCCGTAACCCCCATTGAGCGCGTGCTGGAAACCGTTCGCCATTACACTTGGGGTTTCGTTGAAGACTACTTCGTCCTCATCCGCGTACGCGGCGATAATGACCGGCTGAAGAAGGAACTCGGCGAGCTCAAGCTGAAGAGCCAGTATCTGCAGGCCGAGCTCTCCACCGCCGACCGGGCCCGCGCGCTGAGCGTCTTCCAGTCCCATTCGCCCTCCCGCACGGTGGCCGCGCGCATCATCGGGAACGGCCCGGGCG
>JAYTVY010000592.1:0-4405 GCA_043743755.1 Bryobacterales bacterium
GGCCACCTCATCCCAAGCCGCCAGATCCCGCGCCTGGCTCAGCGTCAGCGCGACCAACAGATGATTGGGCAATAGATCCGGATGGTCCTGGATTTTCAATCGAGCCTCCAATACGATGGATCGCGCATCGTTGGGATCGACGTCCGGAAAGAATTCCACCACCCCGATTGCACTCTGCCCATAAGCCGGGCTGATCTTGTCCGCCGGCCTGAGCCTGCCAGCCCACTCGAAACCCAGTCCCTTCAGCGAGGCGGCATCATCCGCGGCGGCCGCGAAACCGTTGTCCGGGATATAGGAAAGCAACGTTATGCCGGACCCGGCCAGCAGCCTGAATTGATCGCTGGTCGGCGTAGCCGGGTACTGGATAAGGAGATGGAACCTTCCGAGCGCCCTCCGCTTCGGCGGATCGCCAATATGGATCCCCGCCTCCCGCGCCGGATTCGTCTTCAAACGCAAGCCATCTTGCGCCCCTAGTTGTCCAGTACCCAACAGACAGATCGTAATTAAGCAGAGTCCTCGCACGCTGATCTCATCGGATCTCATCGGAGGGAACCTGAGAAGTTTTCGCCGAATACGCACCTACTCCAGTAGGGGTAATGATGCTGCTCTGTGTTCCGATTTGCCTCCTCTATTCCATCGCCGCCGATACTTCCGCCGGCCCGTACATTATCCGGACCATCGCCGGCACCGATTTCGTCGGCGATGGCGGCCAGGCCACCGCCGCCATTCTCAGTCAGGCCGAGGGCATCGCGTTGGACGCTCACGGGAATCTCTATGTAGCCGACGCGGACGACAATCGAATTCGCAAAATCGCCCCTGGAGGCATCATCCAGACGCTGGCCGGGACGGGAGCAGCCGGCTTCGGAGGCGACGGGGGTCCGGCCGCGAAAGCCCAGCTCAATCATCCCTACGGGCTGGCGCTGGATCAGTCGGGTAATGTGTATGTCGCCGACCTGGGCAATGCGCGCGTGCGAAAAATCGCCCTGGACGGAACCATTTCCACCGTGGCGGGCGGCAGCCCAACCTCAAAGCTGATCGCGCCGCGCAACCTGACTCTGGATCGGGACAGCAATCTGTATATCTCGGATTTCGGAGCGAACCAGGTGCTTCGCGTGACACCTGGGGGCACACTCACCGTTTTTGCAGGCTCCGGCCGCGCGGGCGCCGCGGGGGACGGCGGCCCGGCAACGCTCGCGGATCTTAACTCTCCCGCGGGACTTGCCTTCGACCCGAGCGGCGCCCTGCTGTTCGCCGACAGCGGCAATAATCGCATCCGCAAAGTGACTGGCGCGAAGATCGGCACCGCCTACAGCCTGACCGCGCCCACCGGCGTGGCGGTGAGCGCGGCGGGAACTGTGTATCTAGCGGGTGCAAACTACCTGGGGACGCCCTCTCGCATTATTGTGAACGCTCCCGCGCTGGACCTGGCGGTGGACGCGGCGGGAATTCTCTATTTCACGGCCGGCGCTCTGGTGGAGCGCATTGCCTCGAACGGGCAGTTGAGTATTGTGGCAGGCAACGGGGCGGCGCGTTACTATGGCGGCGATGGCGGTCCCGCGGCGCTGGCGCGTTTGCACGATCCCGAAGGACTGGCGCTGGACGACGCCGGGAGCCTGTACATCGCCGACGCCGCCAACCAGCGCGTTCGCAAGATCTCGCCCGACGGCATGATGACCACGCTCGCCGGCACCGGCGAACCCGGCTCGAAAGGCGACGGCGGTCTGGCGCTGGCGGGACAGCTCAACGGCCCGCGCGGCATCGCCGTGGACGCGCGGCGCAATGTCTATATCGCGGATGCGCGCAATAATCGCGTTCGGCGAGTGAGCGCCTCGGGGAATCTGTCCACGGCCCTGGACGGCTTGAACGATCCGGAGGCCGTGGCCGTAGACGGTCAGGGCGTCCTGTATATCGCCGACACCGGCAATGACCGCGTGCTGCGCATGACTCCCGGCGGATTCGTAACCACGCTGACCGAAGTGGTGCGGCCGTCGGGACTGGCCGTGGATCGCGCGGGCAATGTGTTCATCGCCGAGAGCAGCCGCATTACGCGGATCTCGACCAGCGGGACCTTGACCGTAGTGATGGATGGCTTGCGCGCACCCCGCGGCATCGCCGTGGCCGAGAATGGCGACCTGATCGTGGCCGAGACCGGCTCGCAGCGCGTAATCCGCTACTCGGCGGCCACCGGAACCACGGCAGCCATCGCGGGCACCGGAACGCCTGGCTTTTCCGGCGATGGGGACGCGGCGTCCTCCGCGCAGTTGAACTCGCCCGGCGGCGTTGCGACGGATCTCACCGGTTCGGTGTGGATCGCCGACTCGGCGAATAACCGCGTCCGTGCGTTGAGCCCGCCGCCTCCCCGCGAAGTGGCCAGCGCCACGGTGGTGCACGCGGCCACCCTGGCCATTGGACCAGTAGCGCCCGGCGAGATCGTCACCATCTACGGCGTGGGCTTCGACGTGAAACCGCTGCAAGTGCTGTTCGACGGCAATGCAGGCCAGGTGTTTTTCGCGAATGCCACGCAAATCAACGCGCGCGCGCCCAGCGTCTTAACGCCCGGTTCCACGGTTGGCGTCAGTATGATGTCGGGCCAGACTATTCTCGCGGGCGCTGCGGTGGACGTGTCAGCGGCCGCGCCAGGCATCTTCACGCTCGCGGGGGGTATGGGACCGGCCGCGGCTTTGAATCAAGACCTGACCCTCAATACGGCATTGAATCCAGCCGTCCGCGGCAGCATCGTGGTCTTGTTCGCGACCGGTGAAGGGACCAGCGGCACTGCCGTGTCGTTGAAGATTGGAGACTATGCCGCCGACCTGCTCTACGCCGGCCCCGCTCCCGGATTCCCCGGCCTGATGCAGATCAACGCCCGCGTCCCCGCGGGTGTAACGCCGTCGAGCACTGTATCCGTCATCCTCTCGGCGGGCAATGCACAAAGCCAGTCCGGCGTAACAGTAGCGGTGCAGTGAGTGGGTATTATGCAGAGCCGGCTACAGGTTCATGCGGACCAACCCATCTCAAGGGCGCTCGCAAGCCTTGTGCACTCCGGGCAATTAAAACATGAACAAGCCTCTCTGTTTTATATTGGAATGGATTGCGAAAGCTGGGTTACGAATGGACCGAGACCATGAGGGTCCTTCTCGATACCAACATTTTGATACACCGCGAAGCCGCGACGGTCGTTCGTCGAGACATAGGCGCACTGTTCTTTTGGCTGGACAGGCTCAAATGTGATAAATGCGTTCATCCAGCGAGCCTGGAAGAAATTGGGAGACACCGGGACCCGCGAGTGCGCAGCACTTTCGACACGAAGCTGCAGTCGTATCAATTACTGAAGACGACCGCTCCGGCTTCTACCGCGGTTCAGCAACTCGGCGTCACTGACAGAACAGAGAATGATCGGAACGATACGATTCTCGTCAACGAGCTTTATTCTAATCGCGTGGACGTACTCATATCCGAAGATCGCGGCCTGCACAACAAGGCTATCACCTTGGGCATCGCTGACCGCACTTTCACTATCGACGCATTCCTTGAGAAGGCAATAGCAGAAAATCCAGAACTTGTCGATTATAAAGTGCTGGCCGTTCGGAAGGTCGTTTTTGGCCACGTCGATGTTCATTCAGACTTCTTCGATAGCTTTCGTGAGGATTACGGCGGCGACGCGTTCGACAAGTGGTTCAACAAGAAGGCCGATGAACCTGCCTACATATGTTACGAGGGCCATGATTTAGTAGCATTCCTGTATTTGAAGGTCGAAGGCCCGGCGGAAAACTACGGCGACATTCAACCCAGTTTTCAGCCGAAGCGAAGGCTGAAGATCGGTACGTTCAAAGTCGAGTTGAATGGCTACAAACTAGGGGAACGGTTTCTCAAGATCGTCTTCGACAACGCGATCTTGCAGAGAGTAGATGAGATTTACGTCACCATATTTCCCCGGACAATCGAGCAGGAACGCCTGATCAAGATCCTTGAAGATTTCGGATTCAAGGAACACGCGAAGAAGGTCAACGCTTACGGTACCGAGTCGGTTTATGTACGGGATATGACGCCGAGGTTCGACGCTGAGGACCCCAAGCTAACATTTTCGTACCTCAGCCGATCGTCAAGGGCCTTTATCGTCCCGATCTACCCGCAATACCACACGAGCCTGTTGCCGGATTCAATACTAAAGACGGAGTCGGCGGCGGACTTCGTGGAACAGGAACCCCACAGGAACGCGATCCGTAAAGTCTACATATCTTCAGGGATCTTCAGAGATCTCCATCGAGGCGACGTAATCGTCTTCTATCGCACCGGGGGATACTACCAGAGTGTCGTGACGACGCTAGGCATTGTTGACGGCGCGTACCAGAAGATCAGAGATGAAGCCCATTTTATAAGCCTATGCCGCAAACGAAGCGTTTTT
>JAYTVY010000593.1:0-4173 GCA_043743755.1 Bryobacterales bacterium
TTCCGGCATGCGTTCGCAACACATCTGCTGGCGGATGGGGCGGATTTGCGGTCCATTCAGGAGTTGCTGGGGCATTCGCAGCTTTCGACGACGCAGAAGTATACGCAGGTTTCGCTGACGGATTTGATGGGGGTGTATGACCGGGCGCATCCGAAGGCTTGAGGGGACGCGGTGGCAGGCCAGGAGGCCTGCCCTACAATGATTGGCTATGGAGGCGGGATGCGGGCGATTAAAGTGATGCTGGGGATTTGGGTGGTTGGGTTGGTAATGGCGGCAAGCGCGCAGCCTCCGGCCGCGGATGTGCTGAAGAAGCAAGTTGAGTATACGCGGGAGCATTACACCAAATACGAATACCGCGTGCCGATGCGGGATGGCGTCAAGCTGTTCACGGTGGTGTATGTGCCGAAGGATCTGGGGAAGCCGTATCCGATTCTGATGGTGCGGACGCCGTATTCGGTGGCGCCGTATGGGATCGACAACTACCGGCCGGTGGTGGGGCCATCGGAGTTGTTCACGAAGGAAGGATTCACGTTCGCATATCAGGATGTGCGCGGGCGGTATCTTTCGGAGGGCACATTTATCGACGTTCCGGCGCACAAGACGCACTTTTCGGGTCTGGCGGATACGGATGAGAGCACGGACACATACGACACGGTGGAGTGGCTGGTGAAGAACGTTCCCAACAACAACGGACGGGTGGGGATCTGGGGCATTTCGTATCCGGGATTTTTCGCGGCATACAGTTTGATGAACGCGCATCCGGCATTGAAGGCCGTTTCGCCGCAAGCGCCGATGGGGGATGTGGGGAACGGCGACGATGGATACCACAACGGCGCGTTTCACCTGGCGGCGAATTTCGGATTCTATTCGAGCTTCAAGCCGCGGGGCGCCGATCCGGAGCGGCCACTTGCATCGCAGCGTTTCGATTACGGGACGCCGGATCAGTATGATTTTTTCCTGCGCATGGGTCCGCTGGCCAATGCCGGCGAGCGGTACTTCAAGAACGCGAATGTGTACTGGAGCGATTTGCTGAAGCACGCGACCTACGACGAATTCTGGGCAACGAGAGCGCAGGCGCCGCATATGCGCAACGTGACGCCGGCGGCGCTGTTCGTGGGCGGATGGTTCGACGCCGAGGATCTGGCGGGTCCGCTGAAACTGTTTCGGGCGGTGGAGCAGGACGGGGCTAAATCGGCCAACACACTGGTGATGGGCCCGTGGTCGCACGGGGCGTGGTCGCGCGTGGACGGGCTGACGCTGGGCGATCTGAATTTCGCATCGAAGACCGGCGAATTTTATCGCGAGCACATCGAGCTGCCATTTTTCGTGGAGCATTTGAAGGGCAAGGGCGATGGACTGAAAGCCTTGCCGGACGGAAAGATCCCGAAGGCGTGGCTGTTCGAGACGGGGACGAATCAGTGGCGGCGTTTCGAGGCATGGCCTCCGAAGAACGCGGTGGAGCGCACGCTGCACTTTGGAGCGGGAGGGAAGCTGAGTTTCTCCGAGAGCGCGGCGGCGGGGTTTGACGAATATCCGAGCGACCCCGCGAAGCCGGTCCCGGTGCAAGCGGGAATCGGCGCGGGAATGCCGGGCGATTACATGACTTACGATCAGCGCTTCGCCGCGACGCGCCCCGATGTTCTGGTTTACCAGACGGAGCCGCTGGAGCAGGATGTGACGATCGCGGGTCCGGTGTCGCCGGCGCTGAATGTTTCGACGACCGGGACCGATTCCGATTTCATCGTGAAGCTGATCGACGTGTATCCGGGAGATTTTCCAAATCCGGATCCGAATCCGAAGAACTTGCAAATGGGCGGCTATCAGCAACTGGTGCGCGGCGAGCCGTTCCGCGGAAAGTTCCGGCACAGCCTCTCGAAGCCGGAACCGTTTCAGCCGGGCAAGCCTGACAGGATCGAATTTTCGATGCCGGATGTTTGCCACACTTTTCGGAGCGGACATCGGATCATGGTGCAGATTCAGAGCACGTGGTTTCCGCTGGTGGATCGGAATCCGCAACAGTTTCTGGATATCCCGACGGCGAAGGCGGACGATTTCAAGAAGGCGACTGAGCGGGTGTATCGCGGGGGTGGGGATGGGTCGGCGGTAAAGGTGATGGTAGTGGAACAGGCGAGGTTCTAGCGTCGAATGGTCGCGGCGTTGGTGGGGCGGCAGTGGATTGACGACTATTTGACCTCCGGTGACGTCGATAACGAGGGTGGAGGGACGTCGGAACGGGGCGGGACCGCTGGGATATCGGCTGGTGGATGGCTAATCGGCGTTACCTCAGCGGGCGTTGAAAAAACGAAGCCACGAGTTGTAACTGGCTTGCTTTCAAGGGCGCGACGCTCGGCCTGGATCTGGCGGAGCTGCTTGACGATGTTTTGGAACTGGCGCGAGAGGCGCTGGCTGTGCAGGCTGAGGACGTTGAAGGCCTGGATCTGTTCGCGGAGCGCCTGGATGATGACGAGCGCGGCGTGAACCTGGGGATGTTCGGTGACAATTTTGTTTTCGTGCTCGGAAAAGCCGAGAGCGAGCAAGTTATTTTCGAGCGCGGGAACGCGATTCAAGCGCCAAGCGGTGTCGGCGAGAGATTGCACGAGTTGCTTTTCGAGCATGCTCTGCGGCTTGAAGTCGACGACGAATTTCTGTGTGAACGTGTGGTATGCATCCAGGTCCTCGACGGGCAGGATGATGGTGTGGCCGGTGAGGCCGTGACGGTACGCGTTGAGGGATGAGCGTTTCTTGCCCGCCTCGGTTTTCGGTCCGGTGGAATGAGCCGCGTTGGCGCGATTGCGCGCGGCGCGGGCGAGGTCGGAATTCATAGTAACTGGGTTGCTTGACATAACTGCCTCCGAGTGGAAAGTAGCATGGGGTCCAGCACGGCGAGAAAATGCGGGGAGCGGGAACCGCTGGAAGTGCTTGAAGAGGAAAAGAAAGTGCGATTTCAGGCGGCTGGTGACCGGCGAGAATGATATGATCGGCAAACATGCCCAACAATACGAAAAGCATCGAGGCCAGCAACGACATGGTGCGACGCCGCTTCGCGGAGCTGGACAAAGGCAATTTCGGCATTCTGGATGAGCTTTTCGCACCGTCCTACAAGCTGAACCTTCCGGGATACGGGAAACCGATGAGACTGGCGGAGACCAAGCGCTTCTATCAATCGTTGTACGGCGCCTTCGCGGGACTGCGGCACAACATTATTGAACAAGTGAGCGCCGGCAACCAGGTGGTGATGCGCTGGACGGCGCGCGGTACGCATAAGGGCATTTGGATGGGAGTGAAGCCGACTGGGCGGCGGGTATCTTTCAGCGGGATCAATATCTACACGATCGACGGGGGAAAGTTCGTTTCCAGTCACGTCAACTGGGACTTGCTGGGCATCCTGCAACAAATCGGCGGGGTGAAAGCGGGCGCGACGCGAACCTGACGAGGTTCCAGAGGCATTGTGACGGACGAAGCAATCGATCCAGAGGTATTGACGCTGGTACGGCGGCACGTGACGGATTTGCTCACGCGCAGTCCCGCGTTCAGGGGATTGCCGGGTGAAAAGCAAAGGCAAGTCGCGCAGGATATGACGCGAGTGGGCGCATACCTGGCGGCGCCGGAAGCGATCAAGGCGAACACGCTGGCGGGCGCCGTCGCCATTGTGCAGGACACGAGGGACGCGCCCGGCGAGGTGGACTTTCCAAAGTTTGTCGGCGGCCTGATCTCCGGCGTTTTTCAAGCGGTGGTGGATGCATCGGTCAAGCAGATGGATGCATATGCGGAGCTGATGAAGAATGTTTCGCAGACAGTAAGCGAGTTCCTGCAGAACCGCGTTTCAGACGACGACAGCCGCCGGTATCTGGCAGCGACATATCCCGAGTACTTCGAGCTGGACCCCGATTGCCGGCTTCGGGCAAGGGATCAGTTGCAACCGATCGGGCGGCTGAGTTCCCTGCAGCTAGAGGCTCCGCTGCACGCTTTGGATCACGACGAGATTGAGCGGGTGCTGGTGCCGGCGGCTCGCAGGAGGCTTGCCGCGCAACGGCAACAGCTACTGGCGTCGATGGTGATGATGGGTAGTTATCGAATGGTAGTGTTGCAACTTTGGATGAGCTGACAGGAATCGGGTGGAGAGGGGATGGGGGCGGGCCGCGTCAGGCGGCAAGTTCGAAGAGTTTCTCGATG
>JAYTVY010000594.1:0-5000 GCA_043743755.1 Bryobacterales bacterium
GCCACCGCCGTCGTAACCTCGGCGATGTTGCGGACCTGAGCCGTCAGGTTCCCCGCCATCGAGTTCACCGAATCGGTGAGATCCTTCCACGTGCCCGCCACTCCCGGCACGTCCGCCTCGCCGCCCAGCAGTCCCTCGGTACCCACTTCGCGAGCCACGCGCGTAACTTCCGCCGCGAACGAGCTCAGCTGATCCACCATGGTGTTGATGGTGTTCTTCAGCTGCAGAATTTCGCCGCGCGCATCCACCGTGATCCGCGTCGATAGATCGCCTTTCGCCACCGCGCTGGTAACTTCCGCGATGTTTCGAACCTGGTTCGTCAGGTTCCCCGCCATCGAGTTCACTGAATCCGTCAGGTCTTTCCAAACGCCCGCCACGCCCTTCACTTCCGCCTGGCCGCCGAGTTTGCCCTCGGTACCCACCTCGCGCGCCACGCGCGTTACTTCGGCGGCGAATGAACTCAGCTGATCCACCATCGTGTTCATGGTGTTCTTCAGCTCGAGAATTTCGCCTTGAGCGTCCACCGTGATTCGAGTAGTTAAATCGCCCTTAGCCACCGCCGTCGTCACGCCCGCGATGTTGCGCACCTGGTTGGTCAGGTTGCTCGCCATCGAGTTGACGCTCTCGGTGAGATCCTTCCACGTGCCCGCCACGCCCGTCACCACCGCCTGCCCGCCTAGTTTGCCCTCGGTGCCCACCTCGCGCGCCACACGGGTGACTTCCGATGCGAACGAATTCAACTGCTGCACCATGGTGTTCACCACGCGCGCCGTATGCAGGAACTCGCCGCGCAGGGGCCGCCCGTCCACCTCCAGCGACATCGTCTGCGAGAGATCGCCTTTGGCTACCGCTCCGATCACGCGCGCCACCTCCGTGGATGGCTGAACCAGATCGCCGATCAGGCTATTTACCGATTCCACGCACTCCGCCCACGCCCCGCCCACCGATCCGATGGACGCCCGCTGCGTAATCTTGCCCTCTTTACCTACTGACCGGCTAATGCGTCCGAACTCGATGACCATCTTCTGGTTCAAGTCCAGAATGTCATTCAGCGTATCGGCGATCTTGCCCGCTACGCCGGTCCGTTCCGCCGGCATCCGAGCCGAGAAGTCGCCTTTCTTGAACGCGATCAGTGTGTTGAGGAGAACACTGTTTTCGCGAGCTTTGGACCCATTGAGGGTAGCCGCCTCAGCTTTCATTGTTTAACGCTCCTACTTAAAGTGTAATATAGCGTACGATTTGGTAATCTGCGCCTAGTCTCAGTTAGACTTAAAACTATCGTGCGTGTTACAGGTTTTTAGCAGGGTCAGAAGTGTATCGAATTCTTTTAGCCGAAGATAATCCTGGGGACGTGCTCTTGCTCCGCGAGGCGCTGTCGGATAGCGCCATAAACTGCGATCTCCGGATCGCGGAGGATGGCCAGAAAGCCGTTCATATGTTGGAGTCGATAGCGGCCGATACCACTTGGCGCCCGGACCTGATCATTCTGGACGTCAATCTCCCCAAACGAACCGGAGGAGAAATCCTGGCTCATGTCCGCGCCGATCCCACATTCTCGGAAGTCCCAGTCCTGATGCTGACCTCGTCAGCCTCCCCGGCCGACCAGGCCACCGCGTCCCGCCTGGGCGCCAACCTCTATGTTCAAAAACCCTCCGAGCTCGACGCCTTCCTGGACCTGGGCAAAGTGATCCACGCCATCCTGACCAAGTAGCGCAGAACCCAGTGCGCCGCTTGGCTGCTCGGGATGAATTTCCGGGGCTTACTTCGCGAGCGAGCGCGCCGCGCTCAGGGCCGCGTCGTAATTCGGATGATCCGCTACTTCTTTCACATACTCCGCATGCTTCACCGTGTTGTCCTTGTCCAGAACAAAGATGGCCCGGCTCTCGATGCGCAGTTCCTTGATCAGGGTGCCGTACTGTTCCCCGAAAGATCCGCTCTTGTGGTCCGACAGCATCTTTACTTTGTCCACGCCGTACGCCCCGCACCAGCGCTTCTGCGCGAACGGCAGATCCATCGATACGGTGTAAATATCCACTCCAGGAAGTTGCGCCGCTTCTTCATTGAAGCGCCGCGTCTGCGCATCGCACACCGGAGTGTCCAGCGATGGAATCACGCTAAAGATCCGAACCGTGCCGCTGGTCGACGCCAGGTTCACGGGCTTGAGACTATCGCTCACTACGTCGAAATCGGGCGCTTTTTCACCCAGCTTCACTTCCCGCCCCAGCAAGGTCAGCGGATTTCCGCGCATCGTGGTTGCGCCGGCGCGCTCCGGCGTGTCGCTCGATTGTGTCATTTGCCGCTATTGTAGCAGTTCAACAAATCGCGGCACTTCGCTGGTGGGCAGTTGACACGTGTAATCCCGGCACACATACGCGGTGGTCTTTCCGTCCACCTGTTTCATTCCCGCGAGCTCCGGAATAAATCGCGCCAGGCGTTCCCGGGTCTCCTCGGAATCGATCAGCAGCGTGATGGAGTCCGGCAGAAATCGCGCCCGCGTTTCGCGCAGAAACGCTTGCGTGAGAGCGTCCTCCCGCAACCCAATCAGAATGATTTGCCGCACCGGACTCAGCGTCCAATACAGTGCCGACAGCATCAGCGGTACCGCCACCGGCTGGCTCGCCACCCGCGCAGCCAGCGCCGCCAGAGCACGCTCCGCCGCGTGCCGGTATTCGGGCCGATTCGTGATCTGCGCCAGCCGCAGCAGATCCATCAGCGCGATCGAATTCCCGGAAGGCTCGGCGCCATCGTAGTCGTCTTTCAAGCGCAGCATCAGGCTGGCATCGCCCCGCGCGGTGGTGAAAAAAGCGCCGTCTTCCGCATCTTCGAACAACTCGCGCATCTTGGCCGTCAGCGTTTCCGCCTGCTGAATGCGCGCCGGATCGAAATCCGTCTCGTAAAGATCCAGCAGCGCCGAAATGAAGAAGGCATGGTCGTCCAGAAATCCCGGAATCGCCGCGTCTCCGTCGCGGAAACGCCGCAGCAGCGCTCCCGAACCCGGATCCAGCATGCGCGACAGAATCAAATCCGCCGCGCGCCGCCCCGCATCCGCATAGCGCGGCTCATCCAGAATCTGCCCGCCCTTGGCGAACGCCGAAATCATCAGCCCGTTCCAGGCCGTGAGAATTTTATCGTCCAGATGCGGCCGGGGCCGGCGCGAGCGGGCCTCCAGCAGACGGGCCGCTGCCTCGGCATTGAGCGGCTCCCGCGCATCCTTCACGTAAAGGATGTTCTTCCCTTGAAATTCCCCGTGCGGATCGTCGGATACGTTGCCGCCCGCTTCCACGCCGTAACGCCGGCTGAAACTCGCCGCCGCCGGATGCCCCAGGATCGCGTCAATCTCCTGCCGCGTCCACACATAAAACGCTCCTTCACCTTTTTCAGAAGGATTCTCGGGAAGCGGGCTGTCGGCGTCCTCGGCCGAATAGAATCCGCCTTCGGGGCTGGTCATGTCTCGCAGAACATATTCGAAGATGTCGCGCGCGATGTCCGCGAAAAACGTATCGCGCGTGATTTGGAATGCTTCCAGGTACGTAATGGCCAGCTGCGCTTGATCGTAAAGCATTTTCTCGAAATGCGAGACGAACCAGCGCTCATCCACCGAATAGCGATGGAACCCGCCGCCCAGTTGATCGTGCATCCCGCCTTCGGCCATAGCCCGCAGCGTGTGCAGCGTCATCTCCAGCGCCTCATCGCTGCGATTGTGGCGATGGTACCGGAGCAGAAACTCGAGCGCCGCCGGCCGCGGAAACTTGGGCGCGCCGCCGAAGCCCCCGTGAATCGAATCGTAACTGCGCCGGAAATAATTGAAGGTAGCGTCGAGAATGGATTTGTCGAGAGCCTGACCGCCGGCAGCGTGCGCTACCTGCTCGCGGAGTTGTTCGAGGATCTTGTCCCCCGATTCCACCACGCGGTCACGGTCGTTCCGCCACGCCTCCGCGATCCGCTCCAGTAGCGTCTGTAATCCCGGCCGCCCATAGCGGTTGTCCGGAGGAAAGTACGTCCCTCCAAAAAACGGCCGCAAATCCGGCGTCAGAAACACGCTCATCGGCCATCCACCCGACCCCGTGGACGCCTGCACAAACGTCATGTAAATACGATCCACGTCCGGCCGCTCCTCGCGGTCGACCTTGATCGAAACAAAATGGCGATTCAGAACTTCCGCAGTCCGCTCGCTCTCAAACGATTCGCGCTCCATGACGTGGCACCAGTGACACGTCGAGTAACCAATCGAGAGGAAAATCGCCTTGTTCTCCCCCCGGGCCTTCGCAAACGCTTCTTCTCCCCAGGGATACCAATCCACTGGATTCCGCGCATGCTGCCGAAGATACGGACTCTTCTCGTCGCGCAAATGGTTAAAAGTCACGACACCGTCATCGTACCGCCCCACAAAGAACCTCAGGCTTCCTTGCGGGCGTGTTCGAACAAGAAATTCAGGGTCTTGTCGGACCGGATCCGGTAGGCGATGCGTCCCAGATTGCCGTCCTGTTCCAACTTCTTGCGAATGGCCGCTGCGGGCTCGCGCTGGGCTTTTGCGATGCGCTGCACTTCGCGGTCTACTTCATCCTGCGTGGTCTCGATTTGCTCGGCTTCGGCAACCTTATCGATGAGCAGCGAGGCTTTCACGTCGTGGATCGCTTTGGGCCGCTGGCTTTCTTTCACTTTGGCCCAGTCGATCTTCAGTGTTGCGGGATCGACGCCCCGTTCGGCAAGCTGCCGGAATTGATACTCAACCTGGCTCTCGATTTGCCGGTCAAGGAATACTTCCGGAACCGGAAAATCGTGCAACTCCACCAGCTTCTTCACCAGCTCGTCCTTGGCCGCCATTTGCGCCGACGCCTCGCGCTCGCGCGCCATGGATTTGCGGGCTTCTTCTCTCAAATCGTCAACCGTCTGGAAGTCGCCCAAGTCACGGGCAAATTCATCGTTCAGCTCGGGCAATTCCTTGAGCCGAATCATCTTCAGCTTTAACTTGAAGCGAATGGTTTTGCCGGAGAGACGCT
>JAYTVY010000595.1:0-5238 GCA_043743755.1 Bryobacterales bacterium
CCGGCGGCCAAGACCGTGATTGGGTTTGGCAATTACGGGTATGACTGGGTGATTGGATCGCAGAAGGGGGGCGCGGAAACCACGTATGGGGACGTGATCGCGGCCGCGGAAGGCAATCGCGTGGGGGTGGCCTGGGACAAGGACACCGAGAATCCAGTGCTGCGTTATTCCAGCGGCGGACAGCAGCACGAGGTGTGGTTCCTGGACGCGGTGACCGGACTGAATCAGGTGCAGGACGTTTCCGACTACGGCTTCCGCGGCGTGGCGCTGTGGCGGCTGGGCGCGGAGGATCCGGGATTGTGGTCCGTGATCTCGGGGCACGCCTGGTCGGATGAAAAGTTCGATCCATTTCCGCTGTTCAAGCTGAGCGCGCAAAAATCGGTGCAGCAATATGGCAAAGGCGAAGTGCTGCGCATTACGGACTTCCCGCACGACGGCAACCGCAATGTCTGGAAGGAAACCGATGGGGACTACGCCGAACAATATCAGAAGTTTCCTTCTTACTATGTGGTGGAGAGTTCGGGAGAGCAACCAGGCAAGCTGCTATCGATCACGTTTGACGACGGGCCTTCGGAATACACTTCAAGCATCCTGGACATCTTGAAGGAGAAGCATGTGCCCGCTACGTTCTTCGTGGTGGGTATTAACGCCGAGCAGTTCCCTTCGATGCTGCGGCGCGAGTACAGGGAAGGGCACACTATCGGGAATCACACGTATTCGCATCCCAATATCGCACGCGAATCCGAACAGATGACGCGGTTGGAGCTGAACACTACCCTGCGCCTGATTGAAAACGAAACCGGGCACGGCACCAAGCTGTTCCGGCCTCCGTACAACGCCGACAGCCAACCGCAGACGCCCGAGGAGATAGTGCCGATTGAGCGCGCCCAGGGGCTGGGTTATATCACGGTGGCCGAGAGTATCGACCCGCGCGACTGGGAACCGGGCGTTACGGTGGAGAAAATCATCGCCGAGGTAATGGACGAGAAGGATAACGGGCTGGGCAACATGGTGTTGCTGCACGACGGCGGCGGGGATCGCACGGCGACGGTTGCGGCCTTACCGGCGATGATCGACAAGCTGCGGGCGCAGGGATACCAGTTCGTGCCGCTGGAGCAATTGATGTCGCGGTCGCGCGCGGATCTAATGCCGGTGCCGTCGGCGGATGAAGCCCGGTGGGCGCAGCTGGAGGGCGACGCGTTAACGGCCAAGGGGAATTTCAAGAAAGCGATCGGGCTGTTGTTCCTGATCGCGATTTACTTGACGCTGGCGAGGTCGATTGTGTATGGCGCCCTGGCGGTGATAGAGAAGCGCAAGGCGCGCAAGCGTATTTTCGATCCGAGTTTCAAGCCGGCGGTTTCCGTAGTGATCGCCGCCTACAACGAAGACAAGGTGATTGAGCGAACGGTGCGCTCCATTCTGGACAACGGGTATCCGGACCTGGAAGTGATCGTGGTGGACGACGGATCGAAGGACCGGACGCTGGAAGTGCTGGAGCAGGCGTTCAGCGCCGAGGCCCGGGTGCGAATCCTGACGCAGCCGAACCGCGGGAAATCGGCGGCGCTGAACAACGGGATTCGCGAGGCCCGGAACAACATGCTGGTGGCCCTGGACGCGGACACTATTTTCCGGCGGGGCACCATCGCGGCGCTGGTGCGGCACTTCGCGGATCCGAAAGTGGGCGCTGTTTCGGGCAATGCGCGCGTGGGCAACCGGCAGAAGTGGATTACCAGGTTCCAGTCGATTGAGTACATCTGTGGATTCAACCTGGACCGGCGGGCGCTGGATCTGCTGAACGCAGTGACGGTGGTGCCGGGCGCGGTGGGGGCGTGGCGCAAGGATCTGATCGACAAAGTGGGCGGGTTCGGCGACGACACCCTGGCCGAGGATACCGATATCACGCTGGCGATCCGCCGGATGGGCCACGAGATCCGGTATGAGGAATCGGCCATCGCGTATACCGAAGCTCCGGAAACTATCCGGGCGCTGGCGAAGCAGCGATTCCGGTGGGCCTTCGGGACGCTGCAGGCGGCCTGGAAACATCGGGACGCGACGTTCAATCCGAATTACGGATTCCTTGGGATGCTGGCGCTGCCGAGCATCTGGATATTCCAGGTGCTGCTGGCTGCGCTGTCGCCCTTCGCCGAGGTGGCGATGATCGTGGCGCTATTCGCCGGGAATTGGAAGATCGTAATGCTGTATTATTTCGGTCTGTTCCTGCTGGAGCTTATGACCGCGCTGCTGGCGTTCTGGCTGGAGCGCGCCAAGCCCTGGGATCTCGCGCTGCTGTTCTTCCAGCGGATCTTCTACCGCCAGTTGATGTACTACGTGCTGGGCAAGTCGATTTTGTATGCGATGCGCGGACGCCTGGTGGGCTGGGGGAAGCTGGAGCGTACGGCGAGCGTTCAGGGGGCTTGAGAGCGTGGCGCGGGTGCGGCGGTTTTCCGACTATGATCCATTTGCGTGGCTGTATCACCAGTACTGGGGACGTGAGTTTCATGCCGAGATTTTTCCGGTGCTGGACAGGCTGCTGTTGAAGCGATTGCGGGCCAAGGCGGACATTCTGGATCTGTGCTGCGGGGATGGAAGGCTGGCGCATCAATTGGTTCGCAATGGCTACCGTGTGACCGGGCTGGACGGATCCGAACGGATGCTGGCGTTCGCGAAGCGGAAGGCGCCACAGGCTGAGTTTCTACTGGCGGATGCCCGGGCGTTCCGATTGCCGGAGCGGTTCGACGCGGTGATTTCCACGTTCGACAGCCTGAATCACGTAATGCAGGCGGAGGAACTCAAGGCCGTGTTCGCGAATGTGTTCGCATCGCTTCGGCCGGCCGGGTACTTCGTGTTCGACTTGAATCGCGAGGAAGCTTACAAGGAGCTGTGGGCCCGAACCTTCGGCACCGTGGATCCAAGAGCTGTAAGTATCGTACGGGGATCTTACAACGAAGCCAAGCGATTGGCTACCTGCGACGTAACCTTGTTCCGCAAGCGAGACGGATGGGAGCGGTCGGATTTCCGGCTGACGCAACGCTGCCATCCGCGGAGCCAGGTTACGAAGGCGCTGCGCGAGGCCGGGTTCGCTTGGGAATTGCACGATGCGGCCGAAACCGGAATGCAAGGGGATATCGGCACCAACCGGGACCTATACGTGGCGCGCAAACCGTAAGGCAGGAAACACCAGGATCGGCAAGTTCGCAGGAAATATTTGCACCGGCATGAAACTTCTTGCGGGGTAGCAAAGCGATGCCGGGTAATCGGTTCACACTGGATAAGTTAAGCGAAGCCGGTGACCGGAATCGATTGTTCCAATTTTTACAATCACTTAGCTCTCCGTTTCCACAGTTCTTGCGGTAAGGTTTAGGCCAAAAGCCTCCTGGCCCCAAATGTGCTTTTCAGGAGTCAGCTTGGCACCGTGATGAACCCGCCGAGCGGAAACGCAAACGAACACAAGGAGGAGCGAATGGGACTGATTCTGTTGGTGATTCTGGTGCTCTTGCTGTTGGGAGTTCTGCCAGCTTGGCCGCACAGCCGGAGCTGGGGGTACTATCCGAGCGGGATTCTCGGGACGGTGCTGGTTATCGTAGTGATCCTGGTTTTGCTAGGACACTTCTAGCGTGATCGGAAGAATTTTGACTCTAGAAGGAGTAGTGGAGCTGCAATGACAAGAGAAGAATACGGCACGGCCTATCAGAAGGGCTACACACTGACGGTTCGATTCCTGGTGTCCCGGGGTTTGGCCTACGACACGGCGCAGGAGACGGCGCAGGCTGCCTGGGCGAAGGGCTGGGAGCGGCTCGAGCAATTGCGGGATTCCAAGATGGTGCTGACGTGGATGAACAGCATTGCATTGAATATTCACCGGAGCTATCTGCGGCGCGAACCCATGCTGCAGACGCTGCCGGAACTTTCCACACCGCCAAAGGTTAATCTGGCGGCTATCGATGTGGTCCGGATCCTGAAATGCTGCAAGACGAATGACCGGCTGGTGCTGCAGCGGCATTATCTGGAAGGTTACAAGGTGCAAGAGATCGCGAAAACGCACGGTTGGACAGAAACGGCAGTGCGAATCCGGCTGCTCCGGGCGCGGCGCTCGGCGGGCAAACGGCTGGGGAGACGAGTGGCGGAGCCAGCGGCTACGCCGGCTATCAACCGGCAGGCAGTGGCTTAGTATAGAAAATCGGAGTGAGGTCAACTATGAAAATGACAAAAGGCTTTCTGGCATTGGCGCTAGCGCCGGCGGTGATGTTCGCCGGGAAGGGTGATGCTTTCAAGAGAATTCAGGCATCGGCGGAAGTGTTCACTGAGATCATGTCGGCGCCCGATAGAGGCATCCCGGAGACGATCCTCGAAAAGACCCAGTGCGTCGGCATTATTCCCAACCTGAAGCGCGCGGGCTTTATCGTGGGCGCGAAGTACGGGAAGGGCATTCTGACATGCCGGACAGGCGCCGGCTGGAGCGCCCCGGCCACCATCCGGGTGGAAGGCGGCAGCTTCGGACTGCAGATCGGCGCGGGCGAGACCGATCTGGTTTTTGTCGTTATGAACAAGAGCGGCGAAGACAAGCTGATGAAAGATAAGTTTACCTTCGGCGCCGACGCGTCGGCGATGGCTGGTCCGGTAGGCCGGACGGCGGAAGCGCAGACGGATGCGATGATGCATGCCGAGATCCTTTCCTATTCACGATCGCGGGGCGTGTTCGCCGGCATCACGCTGGACGGCTCCACGATGCGGCCCGATAAGGACGACAATGACGCCATCTACGGACGCGAACTCACACAGCGTGAGATTCTGACCGGGAATATCGCACCGCCGGCGGGCTCAGAGGCGTTGTATAGCGCCCTGAACCGCTATGCGCATGGCCACAGCGCCAAGCGCTAGTCGCCTTCAATTGCAGTAGTATGAAGCACGGGCCCCGGATTGGGGCCCCGGAATGGGGCAAATTAAGTAATGACGCCGTGGGACAATCTTCTTCAGAGACCGCAGCCCGAGGCGGGACATTTCGTCCAGTTTTATGGAACGGATGACACGCTACTCACTAGGAATATAACGCTATATCTTAGTGAAGGGTTGAAGCGGGGAGAAGGCGCGCTGGTAATCGCCAGCGGCCAGCACAACGAGGCGCTAGTAGGGTATCTTCGCGACGCTGGCGCCGACCCCGAGCAGGCGATGAGGCAGAAAAGGCTTCTGTTTCTGGATGCCCAACAGACCCTGGATCGATTCATGGTGGACGGGCAGCCG